>JBGSNB010000252.1:0-5641 GCA_041739835.1 Parvularculaceae bacterium
TCGCGGCGATCGCCAGCGGCGCCGCAAGAGCGATCGCCAGCAGGGCGACGGCGGAAAAGGCAAGGATGGCGAGGAAAAGCACCGTGTCGATGACGCCGGCAAAACCCTGCGTCCCACCTGGATTGCGCTCCGGCTTCCTGATGGGGCTTGGCGCCGCCGGTTTGGTCACTTCGCTGTGCATTTCACCCACGCTTACGCCTACCCGACGTCAGTCTATGCGCACCGAACGCGCCTCGTCCAGCCGCTTGCGCCGAACCGGCGCGGCCCATCGTGCACCACAGCTCTTAAGCGAAAATAAGGCCGGGCACGCGCTTGGTTAACGCGCTCTTTCGGTCAGGATCGTCTCATAGGCGGCATTGATCGCCGCTGTCCGGTTCTCCGCAATCTTCACGAGCGCCGCAGGAACGCCGCGCGCGATCAGCGCGTCCGGGTGATTTTCGCGCATCAGATCACGGTAGCGCGCGCGCAGCGCGGTCTCATCGACATCATGCTCGAGGCCGAGAATGACATAGGGGTCGTCATGCTCCTGGCCGAGATGCGCCGCCTTCAGGCGCCGCCAGGCGCCGGGCTTCAGCTTGAAGGCGACCGACGCCTTTTCCAGCATGTCCATTTCGCGCGGATGCGCCTGCCCGTCGGCGAGCGCGACATAAAGAAGGCAATCGATCACGTCTTCGAGAACGATCGGATCGTCATCGAAGATGCGGGCGACCTGGCCGACATAATGGTCGAACCCCGCCACATCCTGCTTGGCGAGGTCGAAGACCATCCGCACTTTCGATTCTTCTTCCGCCGAAAAAGCGAAGAATTTGCGGAAAGCGGCGACCTCATTGTCGGTGACGAAGCCGTCGGCGCGCGCGATCTTTGCGGAAAGCGCAATCAGTGCGATCGAGAACGCGGTCTCGTCGCGCCGCGCCTTCATCTGCACGAACGCGTCGAGCGCCGACCCAAGCGTGCGCTTGTGCGCTTTTTCAATGACGTCGGCGATTCGCTCCCACAAGGTCACGGCGACAGGGCTCCTTTACGCACCGCCTGCTCTAAACGCCGGCAGGCGCATCCGCCAGACCGATGGCGCAAGGCGATTCGCGAAAACAGCAATCTTTTGTGGAAAAAGAATTTTTTTGCGAGGCCGGTCCGGCGGTTGACCGAAGCTTCGCGCACGGGATGCGCCGAAGCCGCGCGCCGATTGCTTGAAATGCGGGCGCCGGAATGCACACTCCGCCCCGCCCGGCATGGCCGGCGCTGAGCAAAGGGGTTGGGGCATGAATACGCTCTTTGATCAGGTGCGGATCGCGGCGTTGGGACTTCTATGCGGCGGCGGACTGATGGCCGCCGTACTGGTGTTCGCGAAGTTCGCGCGATTCTGATCGTCACGGCTCATAGCCGAGGATCGGCGCCAGCCATTTCTCGGTTTCTTCGACGCGCATCGCCTTGCGGCGCGCATAATCTTCCACTTGATCCCTCGCGATATGGCCGACGCCGAAATAGAGCGCGTCCTTGTGGCTGAAATAGAGGCCCGAAACTGAAGCTGGCGGCGTCATCGCGAAACTTTCGGTCAGCGCCATGTCGGCGTTCGTCTCTGCTTCCAGCAGGCGGAACAATGTCGCCTTTTCCGTGTGGTCCGGCTGCGCCGGATAGCCGGGCGCCGGACGAATGCCGCGATATTTCTCCGCGATCATCTCGTCGACCGACAAGGTCTCGTCCTTCGCATAGGCCCACAACTCGCGGCGCACGCGCGCATGAAGGTGTTCGGCGAAGGCTTCGGCGAGACGGTCCGCGAGCGCTTTCGACATGATCGCAGAATAATTGTCATGCGCATCATCGAAGGACGCGGCGAGCGCCGCCTCGCCGACGCCGGCGGTCACCGCGAAGGCGCCGAGATAATCGCGCTTGCCGCTGGCTTTCGGCGCGACGAAATCCGCAAGGCAGTAATTCGGCGCGCCGTCCTCGCGCTTGGCGATCTGCTGCCTGAGGCCGTGGATGACGGCGATCGGTGCCGCGCGGGTCTCGTCGGCGTAGAGTTCGATATCGTCGCCGACGGCGTTCGCCGGCCAGAAGCCGACGACGCCATTCGCCGTCAGCCGCTTCTTCGCGATGATGTCCGCCAGCATCCGCCGCGCGTCCGCAAAGAGGGCGCGCGCCGCTTCGCCGACGATATCGTCCTCAAGGATGCGCGGATATTTGCCGGCGAGCTCCCACGACGCAAAGAACGGCGTCCAGTCGATGTGATCGGCGAGGGTCTGCAAATCATAATCGCGAAAGGCTCTGACGCCGGTGAAAGTCGGCGCCGGGGGCGTGTAGGAATTCCAGTCGATTTTCGGCGCATTGGAGCGCGCCGTCGCAATCGGAATGCGCGGGTTCTTCTCGCGCCCCTTTTCGTGCTGCTCCTTGATGCGCGCATAGTCGCTCTTGATCTCGGCGAGATAAGCGGGCCGGCGATCCATTGACACCAGCGCGCCGGCGACGCCGACCGCACGGCTGGCGTCGGTCACATAGACGACGCCGTGATCGTAATTCGGCGCAATCTTCACCGCGGTATGCGCGCGGCTGGTCGTCGCGCCGCCGATCAGGAGCGGCATGGTGAAGCCCTGCCGCTTCATTTCTGCGGCGACGTGGCGCATCTCATCAAGGCTCGGCGTGATCAGTCCCGACAGGCCGATGATGTCGACCTGTCGCCTTTTCGCCTCGGCGAGGATCTTGTCGGCGGGAACCATGACGCCGAGATCGATCACTTCGTAATTGTTGCATTGAAGCACGACGCCGACGATGTTCTTGCCGATATCGTGCACGTCGCCCTTCACCGTCGCCATCAGGATGACGCCGTTCGGCTTTCCCTGCGCGAGGCCCTGTTCCTCCTTTTCCTTCTCCATGAAGGGCGTCAGATAGGCGACGGACTGCTTCATCACGCGCGCCGATTTGACGACTTGCGGCAGGAACATCTTGCCGGAGCCGAAGAGGTCGCCGACGACATTCATGCCGTCCATCAGCGGCCCTTCGATGACGAAGAGCGGGCGGCCGAGCTTGACGCGCGCCTCTTCGGTGTCCTCGACGATGAATTCAGTGATCCCCTTGACGAGCGCGTGTTTCAGCCGCTCCTCGACCGTCGTCTCGCGCCAGGCGAGATCGGCCTCGATCTTGCGGCCGGCCTCGCCCCTGTATTGCTCGGCAACCGTCAGCAGGCGCTCCGTCGCGTCGGGGCTCAGATTGAGAATGACGTCTTCGACCGGATCGCGCAGCGACGGCGGAATCTCGTCATAGATCGCGAGCTGGCCGGCATTGACGATGCCCATGTCCATCCCTGCGCGGATGGCGTGATAGAGAAACACCGAGTGCATCGCCTCGCGCACCGGTTCGTTGCCGCGGAACGAGAATGAAATGTTGGAGACGCCTCCGGAGACGCGTGCGCCGGGAAGGCGCGCCTTGATCTCGCGCGTCGCCTCGATGAAGTCGACGGCGTAATTATTGTGCTCCTCGATGCCGGTCGCCACCGCAAAAATGTTCGGATCGAAGATGATGTCGTCCGGCGGGAAGCCGATTTTTCCGGTCAGCAGCTTATAGGACCGCTCACAGATGTCGATCTTGCGCCTTGCGGTGTCCGCCTGGCCCTGCTCGTCGAACGCCATGACGACGACGGCGGCGCCGTAGCGCCGCACCTTCCGCGCATGGTCGAGAAACGCCGCCTCGCCTTCCTTAAGCGAGATCGAGTTGACGATCGCCTTGCCCTGGACGTTTTTCAGCCCCTCTTCGATCACCTCCCATTTCGACGAGTCGATCATGATCGGCACGCGCGAGATATCGGGCTCGGAGGCGATCAGGCGCAGGAAGCGCCGCATCGCGGCGACGCCGTCGAGCATCCCCTCGTCCATATTGACGTCGATGATCTGCGCGCCGCTCTCGACCTGCTGGCGCGCGACGGCGAGCGCCTCGTCATAGCGGTCTTCCTTGATCAGCTTGCGGAACTTCGCCGAGCCGGTGACGTTCGTCCGCTCGCCGATATTGACGAATATCGGGAGCGTCATGCGGCGGCGCCCGCCGCCTTCGCCGCAGCCTTCGGCCGAACGCCCAGCATCGTGCAGAGCGCATAAGCGAGATCGTCGCGATTGAGCGTGTAAAAGTGAAAATGCTTCACGCCCTGTTCGGCGAGCGCGAGGCATTGCTCGGCGGCGACCGTCGCCGCGATCAGCTGGCGCGTCGCCGGATCCTCATCGAGATTCTGGAAGAGCTTCACAAGTCTCCCGGGGATGGTCGCGCCCGTGGTGTCCGCCATCTTGCGCACGCCCGCGAAATTCGTGACCGGCATGATGCCGGGCGCAATCGGTATGGCGATCCCCGCGGCGCGGACGCGGTCGATATAGCGGTAATAGACCTCGTTGTCGTAGAAGAACTGGGTGATGCCGCGCGTCGCGCCGGCGTCGATCTTCTTTTTCAGCATGTCGATGTCGGCCGCCGCCGACGGGCTGTCGGGATGTTTTTCCGGATAGCAGCCGACGCTGATCTCGAATTCCGCGATCCGCCGCGCCCCCGCCGCCAGTTCCGCCGCATTGGCGTAGCCGCCCGGATGCGGAATATAGCGCTCGCCCGGTCCTCCCGGCGGATCGCCGCGCAAGGCGACGATGTGGCGGACGCCCTCCGCCCAATATTGCTTCAGCACGTCGTCGACTTCCGTTTTTGTTGCGGCGACGCAGGTCAAGTGCGCCGCGACGGGAAGCGCCGCCTCGCGAATGATGCGCGTCACGGTCTCATGCGTGCGCCCGCGCGTCGATCCGCCGGCGCCATAGGTGACCGACACGAAATCCGGCGCGAGCGGCTTCAGCTTTTCGACCGACGCCCACAATTTCTGCTGCATCGCCTCGGTTTTGGGCGGAAAGAACTCGAAGGAGACATGAAGGTCGGACAAGAGAATTCCTTTCAGGCGAAGCGTTTTTTGAGGCGGCGCACGCTTTCCGGCGCTTCGGCGAGCCAGATTTTCACCGTCAGCGCTTCCTTGCCGGCGCGGCCGGGCGACAGCGTCTCCGTCGCGACGAGATCGAGCCCGCTGGCGGCGCACCAGCCGGCGACTTCCTCGTCAGGAAAGCCGAGCCGGCGATGCGCATGCTCGGCGCGCAGAAATTCAAGCTCGTGCGGCGCGAAGTCGGAAATGATCAGCCGGCCGCCCGGCTTCAGCAGGCGCGCCGCCTCCTTCACCGCCGCCGCTGGATCCGCGAGGAAGTGCAGGACATGATGGATGCAGACGATGTCGGCCGCCGCGCTCTCGACCGGCAGCGAGAAGAGATCGCCGTGACGCACCTGCGCATTCGAAACGCCGGCCCGTTCGAGATTGGCGCGCGCGACGGTGAGCATCTCGCGCGACAGATCAAAGCCGACCGCGCTTTGATAGGCGTCCGAAAAAACCGTCAGCATACGGCCGGTTCCGGTGCCGATATCGACGAAGAGCGGGACTCTCTCCTCGGCGAGCAGCGCGCGCATGCGCGCCTCGACCGCCGATTCCTCGATCTGCAACCCGCGCACGCGGTCCCATTCGGCGGCGTTCTTCTCGAAATAGGCGGCGGCGGCGGCGGCGCGCGCCTGGCGGCTCTGCGCGAAACGATCGCCGTCCCTGGCGATGACGCGGTCGACCGACTGGTTGAGCGTCCTCACCGCGCCG
>JBGSNB010000260.1:0-3004 GCA_041739835.1 Parvularculaceae bacterium
TCGCGGCCTGCGACACCTTCTCGGCGCCCTCGCTCTGATCCCCGTTTCGGCGCCGGTGTCATGGCGCTTGCCTTGCGCGCGCACTCGGGCTAGACCGCGCGCCGGAAAGGCCCGAGTGGCGGAATGGTAGACGCAGCGGATTCAAAATCCGCCGCCGCAAGGCGTGCGAGTTCGAGTCTCGCCTCGGGCACCAATGACTTAGAGGAAATCGCGGCGGCTGCGCCAAGAGCCGGTCCCACAGCAGAGTCCCACTGTCCCGTTTTGTATTCGTTCCGTTCCGTGCTCATTTTCGCAACTCCTGTCCCGCGCGACTCAGCTCTTTTCGGTTGGCGTTGGCTCGGTAGTAGGCGACCATTTCCGCGCTTTGGCCGGTGACGGCCTGTATTTGGGCGTCAGTAGCGCCTGCCTCGGCCAGCTCGATGATCGCCAGTTTGCGCAGCCCATGCAGGACGAATTTCTTGGCCTCTTCGCCCAAGCTCTCGCGCCATTTTCTAAAAGCCTTCTCCACCGCGTCATACCCAGCCGGCTCGGTCAGGTTTTTTGCGAGCACATAGGCGCCGGTTCGAGGCAGGGAATCGACATACTTGCGCAGCCGGTCGGGACAAAACACTTCGAAATCGTCGTCGCCCTTCTCATCGCGAACGATCATCCATTCCCCGCGGAAATGTTCGCGACGCATGTTGATAGCTGCGTTAGGGCGCTGCCCCGTGCCGAGGATCAGTTGAGCCGCCGTCTGGACGCGCTCAGGGGCCGTGCCAAGGGCTTTGACCATCCACTCTGGCCACGGCAAAAACTCGCGCTGTTTGCCGAAATGGTCGATCCCCGAGAACGGATTTTCGCCTAGCGGCCAATCCAGTTTCTTCGAGGCATAGTTCCACAGCAATGAACCGGTCTGAAGGGCTCTGTCGGCCTTTCTCGGAGTTTTCGACAGCTTGTCATGCGCGGCGCGAATTGCCGGCCGCGTCGTCTTGCGCATGTCCTTGTCGCCGTTCTTCCCCACGATGTCATCCATTGGCGGGCGGTAGCTGCGTTTCGTGCTATCCGCCAACCTGCCTTGGATACGGGGATCTTTTCGCCACGCGATGATGCATTCCCGCCAGGTGTAGCGCGCTGGGGCGGCTTGGCTTTCGTGTCTGCCGGCCTTCGATTGCCAATAAAGCCGATCAAGCTTTTCGGGATCATCTTCCCAGTCCAGCGTGATCGACCGTTCACGACGCTTGCCGCTGTCAGTCCAGGTGATCCGGTATTGCGGCTCCCAGACGCCCTTCGCCGGGCGCCAGACCCATTTCAGCCGAGGTTTTGCGATCCGGGGTTTGAGTGGGCGGCTCACAGTTCGAAATCCTCATTCGGTCTTGCCGCGGCGCCGCTCCCGATCGCTTCTAGCGTCGACACGCGCCATCGCTCGAAGCCATCGTGTATGCACTCAGAGGGGGGGATGGCGCCGCATTCCACCAGCCGACGAAATTCCGCCGGCGTCATATCCAGCAGCCTCGCCGCCGATCTTTCGCTAGCGAATATGGGCGACGGCGCGTTCATCAGTCATCGGGTCCGATCGGATTGCTTGAGGGCGGCGCGCAGGTGATCCATCAGCTGGCGCTTTCCTCATAGATGCTGTCCAATACTTCTCGGCCATCGAGGGCCATGCGCCGTGCAACCTCAAAGAATACGCGGGTCACATTGATCGCGATGAAGCCGCCAGCTTTTCCGAGCTGCCGTCCCAGTGAGGCTACGGAAAGATTTTCACCATCATCCAGCGCGACGACGCTCGCTGCGCCGGCAACACACAGGAACGTGTCGCCCACAACAAAATGAAATGGCAGTCCGGGGAGGCGGTGCTGCGACAGGCCGGTCGGCTCCTCGCCCTCCCATGTCACTTCAGTATGACCCAAGTGCGCGAATTCTTGGGCCGCCCGAAACGCGTCACTTGGCGATCGGACGCCAATCTCCATCAGAGCGTTTGCCAGCGCAACTTCGATGACGTTGTACCAGTTAAACTCGCGACGATGCCCCCGGCCCAAGGATCCTCTTTGGCCAATGATCAGGCCCTGATTGGTCCAGTCGCTGATCTGCTTGGAAGTTGTCCCGGTCGCCAGGGCAACCGACTGGGCCGTGAATTTCCGCTGAAGAAGGTCCATGATGCGCTCCATTTTTCCCTTCATAACGCAAAACGAGTTTTTCGGTCAACGCCCTTTTTTCGCTGTCACTTCGGATTGTCGCGCCCGGCAACCTCTCCTTCCCGCTCGATCCGTCCGGGGTTGCCAAGAATGTCGGAAATTCGGTCAAGCTGACGAACGGCGCGGTGCAACGCGAAGGACACTTGCGAAGCGACGTAGAGCGCGGCGTCCCGGCTTCGCCCTTGGGCGCCCAGGTTGCCTTCATTCACCAGCGCCTCAAGTGCATAGGACAGGTGCAAGGCTTCCTCGATCCCGTCAGGATATTCTTCGCCGGTCGGTTGCATGAGTTCGCGGGCGGCGCGGATCACCTCTCGCGGATCGGTCGGCAGGCTGGCGAGATAGGCCGCTTGCCGGTCGCGCAATTCTTGAGCTTCCTCGACACTCTGCCGAAAGACCGACTCGCCAACCAATGCAAGACGATTGCAGGCTTCGTTTTCCCATATCGTCACCGGCTCAACGGGCAGAGCTTCGCCGCTCGCGCAATCGCGTTCTTTGGTCATTGTCAGGGTCTCCTGATTAGGTTACACCAATAAGGCAACGCTGCATCTTTAGCGCAGATTGCGCTATTCGTGCAAGGTTAAATATGACGCCCTCTCAATGCCGTGCAGCTCGCGCCCTTGTGGCCATGTCTCAAGATCGCTTGGCGGAAGCCTCGGGCGTGGCAAAGCGGACGATTGCGAGCTTTGAAAAAGAAGTTCGCCATCCATATGAACGGACCATCGCCGCCATCCGCACCGCGCTCGAAGCCGCCGGCGTCGAGTTCATCGCCGAGAATGGCGGCGGGCACGGGGTTCGGCTGCGCAAGGGGTGAGGCGCGCCAGCGTCTCGCG
>JBGSNB010000273.1:0-1840 GCA_041739835.1 Parvularculaceae bacterium
GTGCCGCATCAGCGCGATTTCCGCCGGCGACTTTCGCGCGCGCAGCGGCGCGATCAGCGGCGCCGCGTCGAGCAGGCGTTCATCGGCGATCTCGCGCCGCAAGGCGCGATACATGAACAGCGGCAAATCGCCGTCCAGCGCGATCGACATTCCGGCCGCGCGATCGGCGATCAGCCGGTAGGGGCTTTCGTCTTCTTCCCAGGTCAAAAGTTCGCCCGGCAGAGTGAGGAGACTTTCGACCTTCGTGCGCTCGAACGCCGGCGCGACATATTCGATGGCGTCCGCCGCGATCAGCGCGCCGAGAAACCGCTCCGAGGGCCGCCAGACAACGCCGGTGAAATAGCGAAGGCTCGACGTCGAGCCGAGCAGCACGGCCCCGACGCCGCTTTTCGCCATGCGCAGGCGGAGCGCGGCGACGCGCTGGCGGCGTTCGTCAACGCCGATCGGCGGCGGCTCTGCGGGCATTCGGCGCTTCCTTTATTCGTCGCGCAGCTTTCGATCATAGGCGGCGACGAGCGTCATGTAGGGATTGACCTTGGTGAAGAGCGGATCTTCGCCAGGCGCCGCGACGTAATTTTCGTACATCTCGAAATGCAAATGCGTCGTCGTCGGCACGCTGGTTCCGTCCGACTTGAAGAAGTCGCTGGCGATCATGCCGATGCGGTCGCCCTTCAAGACTTCCGCGCCTTCCGTCACCGCCAGCGCGCTCATGTTAAGATGCAGATAATTGTAGAGCGTGCCGCTCGCGGTCTGGAGCGTCACCCAGTGGCGGCGCACGTCGATGATGCGGCCGTCCTCGACCGCGACCGCCCAATGCGCGTTCTTGGCGCAAGTGCGCGGGCGGATGTCGAGCCCCTCATGGCCGCCGCCGGGGCAAAGCGGCTGGTTGCGGTCGCGCTTCTCGCAGAATGTGTCCTGCCAGGGATAATTGTAATTGCGCGCGTCGCACTGCGCGCCTTCCATGCCGTTCACCGAGCCAAGGCCGCCGCCATAGCGATAGACTTGGCTGTTGAGGAAGACGGGGTCCTCAGTCGGGAACAAGATGTCGGCGCGATAGACGGTCTCATCGACAAATCCGGGCCCCGAGCTTGGCAGCAGCGACCCGACCGGCAGGTAGCTGAAGGCCTTGCCGTCGGCGTCGGTGAGGATTTCCGGCTCTTCCGGCTCCTCGACCGGATCATCGGCGGGATCGTCAGCCGGTTCGTCTGCCGGGTCCTCATCGGGATCCTCCGCAGGCGGACCGTCATCGATCGGAGGCGTCTCGTCGCCGGCCAGCGCCGGCATGCCGTTCTTTTGCACCCACCAATAGCCGGCGAGCAGCAGCGCAACGATGATCAGCAACAGCAGGAAGCCGCCGGCGTTGCCGCGTTGAGAGGACCGATGATCGCGCATCATTGCTCTCCCGCTTCCGGATTGAGGAGAAGGATGTTCGAAGCGAGTTTGACGATGAAATCGTCTTGCGCGCAGCGCGGATCGTCGGGATCGTCGCACATGATCGCGAGCACGTAGCCGGCGCCGAATTTCGCGAAGGAAAGATCGGTCGAGCTTTCGCTGCGGGTGATGAGATAGGGCGTTTCGAGGCTCGCGAGCGACTTGCGCTCGGCGCGCATCGACGCGATGCGCGTGCGCGCGGATTTCTGATCGCCGACGACGATTTTCTTGCGCGCGCCGGACATCCGCATCGCAACGCCGTCCTCGACTTCCGCCGTCGCGGAATAGGAATCGCCGAGGCTGTAGACCTTGATCGTTTGCGCAATCCGCGCGCCTTCCAGCGCCAGCACGGGCAGGCGCGTCACATTGACCTCGCGCACGACGACATTCTTGAAGCTCTCGGCCGCGG
>JBGSNB010000290.1:0-5910 GCA_041739835.1 Parvularculaceae bacterium
CCGCGGCATGCTCGACCTCATCGACCGGGCCGCCTTGCGCAAGCTCGACGAGCTTGCGCCGTTGACGATTGAAACGCCGGCCGGGCGATCGCTCGCCATCGACTATCTGCATGCGGGCGGACCGATGATCGAAGCGCGCGTGCAGGAATTTTACGGTCTCGCCCGCCACCCGACGATCCTGCGCGGCAAGGTCCCGCTCGCGGTATCGCTGCTGTCGCCGGCGCGCCAGCAGGTCGCGCTGACGAAGAACCTGCCCGCCTTCTGGTCCGGCGGCTATCCCGACATGGCGAAGGACATGCGCGGCCAGTACCCCAAGCATGACTGGCCGGCCGACCCGGCAAAAGCGAGCGCACATGTCGGCAAGACGAAAGCGCGGCTGAAGCGCGAGGAATGATTCCTACCCGATCGCGCGCATCGACGCTTCGATGATGCCGAGGCCCTCATTGACTTCATCCGCGGTGATCGTCAGCGGCGGCGCGATGCGGTTCGTATTGCCGTAAAGGCCGCCGCGCCCGATCAGCAGGCCGCGCGCCTTGGTCTCCTCAAGCAGCGCCAGCGAGGCGGCGGCATTCGGCTTTTTCGTGCCGGGTTCGACGAATTCGATGCCCTGCATCAGCCCCTTGCCGCGCACTTCGCCGATGAGTTTCGAGCCGGCGGCGATGCGCTCCAGCCCCTCGCGCATTTCGCGGCCGCGCTCCGCGGCGTTCTTCTGCAGGTCGTGCTTTTTCAGATAGCGCAAGGTCGCCAGCGCGCCGCGCGTCGAGAGCGGGTTGCCGCCGAAGGTCGCCAGCGAATTCGCCTTGAAGCAGTTCATCACTTCGGCGCGCGCGACGAGGCCGCCGATCGCAAGCCCGTTGCCGAGCCCCTTGGCGAAGGTGAGAATGTCGGGCGCGACACCATGCGCCTGATACCCCCAGAAATGCTCGCCGGTGCGGCCCCAGCCCGTCTGCACTTCGTCACTGATATAAAGGATGCCGCGTTCTTTCAGCACGCGCTGCAGCGCGCCGAAGAGGCCGTCAGGCGGCGTGCCGAAACCGCCGACGCCGGTGATCGGCTCGGCGATCAGGCAGGCGACGTCGCCCGCCGTCGCGACATCGAGAATTTCCTTAAGATCGCCGACGCAGGCGTCGATATAGGCGGCGCCCTTCAGATGTCCGAACGGGCTGCGATAGGGATAGCTGCCGTGAATGTAATTGACGAGGAAGGGCGACAGCGACGACGGCGACCAATTCGAATGGCCGGTGACCGGCACCGTCGACATCGTGCGCCCGTGATAGGAATAGCGCATCGCGAGGACCTGGTTCGACCTGCGCATAGTGGTCGCCAGCATCAGCGCCGCGTCATTGGCCTCGCTGCCGGACGAAGTGAAAAAGACGCGCGCGTCAGGTATGCCGGACAGGGCGGCGATCTCCTCGGCCAGCTCCACCTGCTGCTCGATCAGGTAGAGCGTCGAGGTATGCACCATGCGGCCGGCCTGATCGCGGATTTCCTCGACGATCTCCGGCACATTGTAACCGATCATGTTGGTCAGGATGCCGGCGAAAAAATCGAGATAGTCGCGGCCGTCGGCGTCGCGAACGCGCCGCCCCTCGCCGGAGACCAGCGCGATCGGCTCCTTGTAATAGAGCGTCAGCCAGGACGGCATCACGGCGCGATGGCGCTCCAGCAAGGAAGGAGAATTCTTCAAGATAGTCATCGATCGGCGTCCATATTCTATTTGATGAGGCCCGCCGCGCGCTTGCGGGCGTTTTCTTCCTGCCAGGCGATCATGTTCATCTCGATGAAGAAGAACGCGACCAGCCACAAGAACGCGTCCCACGCGTCGAGCGCGTCGCCGAGCGCCCACCAATAAAGGACATTGAGCAGCAAGATCCCGTAGAGCAGCAGCTTGAAGCTCTTATAGGCGAAGAAAAACTTCGTCCCGAAGGTCCTTGACGATTTCAGGTATACCTCCAATTCGAGAATGACGACGATCAGCACCCAGACTGACGCGTTCAGCACATCCGTCCAGGCGAGACGCTTCATCACGCTGACGTTTTCTTTCGTGGCGAAGGAATTGAGATCGGCGTTGAACCACGCGCCGTTCGCGACCTCGACGCAATTTGCCGCATCGAGCGAGACGAAATCGTCGAGCCCCCTCGCGATCGAGGCGCCTGTGTCGGCCAGCGAACAGGGTTCAAACCCCGCATAGGGCGTGAAGTGATACGGCGCGTCGACCGATCCGACATAGCCGTACAGCGCATAGAGGATGGTCGCCCAGCAGGCGAAACTGACGACCGAAATCGCGCCGTCGAGCCAGCCTTTGATCTTCTCGTCGGGAATGACGAAGGTTTCGAGTTCGAGCAGCAAGAGCAAAATGAGCCACGCCGCGGTGTCGATCGCGTCGGCATAGGCGACGATGATGTCGCCCGGCTTCAGCCCGTCCTTGTAGGTGTGGGCGACGCTCGCGAAATTCTCGGAGAAGAACGCCGCCGTATTGATCGCAAGCAGCGCGAAGATCGCGTATTTGAAGGACTGGAAGACAATTCCCGTCCTGATCAGCATGGCGCAAGACCGCCGGACGGGTCAGGAATTGTCATCACGCGTCGCCTGCACCCCTATTCGCCGCCGAAATCAAATGTCATGCGGACGCCGAACGTGCGCGGGCGCGCCGGTCCGAAGAAGTGCGCCGGCAGGATGTTGCTGCCTTCCGCCGAGCCCGTGTAATAGAGGACGTTCGTCACATTCTCGACTAGCCGGTGACCGACCAGCCGGCCTCCGCCTGATAGCCGAGGCGCAACGCAAGTTCGGCGTAGCCGTCGTTCCGCGCCTCCTCGAGACGCAAGAGCCCGCCATAGGTGTCGGTCTGGCCGAAGAGTTCGGCCGACGCTTTGACCGCACCGGCGCCCAGCGGCGCGGTCATCCGCAGCACCGCGGAGCCGGAGAATTTCGGCACCGCCGGCTGCGGCTGTCCTTCGCAATCGAGCGTGCCGTCGCACAAGGCTTCGGCCTGCGTCACTTCCGAATCCGCATAGGCGGCGGTGATCATCAGGTCGAAATATTCGCCGAGCGGCGCGGTCGCCGAACCCTCGACGCCCCAGCCCTTCACCTTGCCGACATTGTCGACAAGGATGCCGCCGCCAACGCCCGGCACGATCACCTGAAGATCCCTGTAGGTATAATAATAGACGTTGCCGTCGAGCTTGACGCCGCCGAGCGCGCCCTTCGTCCCAACCTCATAGGACCACGCCTTTTCCGGCGCGAAGCTGTTCGGCGTCGCATCGCCGGGCATGAGATCGAGGCCCGCCGCCGTGAACGGCAGGGTTTCCGGCGTGATCGTGAAGCTGCCGAAGCCGCCCGCCTTGAAGCCGCGGGTCGCGCTCGCGAAGATCATCCAGTCGTCATTCGGGCGATAGCGCGTGATGAACCGCGGCGTGAACGCGTCCCAGCTCTGCTTGTCGGTGAGGAAATCGGTCGTCGTGAAGCCGAGCGCGAAAAACGGCCCGAGCGCGCTTGTCACCGGCAGCGCGTTGATGCCGAACTCCTTGGTGTCGTCGGAATAGCGGACGCCGACGCCGATATCGAATTGCTCGCTGAACTTGTAGGTGGCGTCCACATAGGCGGCAAAGCCGTGATAGCGGCCGCGCACGTCGTTCTGTTCGAGGAGGCCTTCCGGAACCGTCGTGAACGCGCCGAAATACGCCGCGCAGGTCGCGTAATAATAATAATAGCACATGACGTCTTCGTCGCCATGCTGCGAGAAGAGGACGTCGATCTCTTCATGATAATAGGACGCGCCGACATACCACGAGAACGGGCCGCTATCGTCCGAGACGAGACGCAGTTCCTGCTCGAAATATTCGCCGGTCTGATCCTGCGCATAATCGTTGATGTTGAGCGGAGTGCCGTCGAAATCCTCGGCATATTCGTAGCTGTGGTCCTTAAAGCCCGTCAGCGACGTCAGCGTCACGCCGCCAAGGTCGAAATTCAGCTCGAGGCCCGCGCTGAAAATCTCGGCGTCGTCCTTTTCGCCAAGACCGAGATCGCTGTCGATGTCGCGCCCGTCGCCGCCGAGCGAGACGCCGAAAATGCTCACCAGCGTGTCCCAGCTCTCGCCAAGCTCCGTGGCGCGATAGAGCGATCCCGACTGTTCGCGCTTTTCGAGCTCCAGCGTCAGCAGCGCGTCGAACCCTTCGTCTTCATACAGCGCCGAGAACCGCCCGCCGCCTTTCTGGAATCCGAGCAGCGGATCGGCGCCCGGATTAAACGCGTTGTCCACATAGCCGTCTTCCTTGCCGCCATAGCCGGAAATGCGGACGCCGAATTTCTCCGACAGCGGCACGTTCAGCGCGAATTCGCCGACCACCCGGCCGCGCTCGCCGATGTCGACTTCGGCATAGCCGCCAAAGGCGTCGAGTTTCGGTCGCGCCGTGATGATGTTGAAGGCGCCGCCGATGGCGTTGCGGCCGAACAGAAACCCTTGCGGCCCGCGCAGCACTTCGGCGCGCTCGATGTCATAGAGCGTCGTCACCACGGCGCCGTTGCGGCCCTGATAGAGCCCGTTCTTGAAGAACGGAATCGACGGATCGCCGCCGACGCCGAAATCATTGGTCGAGATGCCGCGGACATTGATGTAGTCGATGAAGCTGTCGAAGGTGTTGCCGGTGACGCCGGGCGTGAAGGTGACAAGGTCCTTGACGTCGTCGAGATTGACGTCGCGCACGAACTCGCCGGCGAAGGCGGTGATCGCGAGCGGCACGTCCTGGATTGACTCCGTGCGCTTTTGAGCAGTGACGAGGATTTCATCGTCCTGCGCCAAGGCGGCGGGGGCGATCGCGGCGAGCGTCAGGCAAAGCGCCGAACTGCCGATCAGGGCTCTGCGGCCCGAAACCTGTTTGCGGCTATTTTCCATCGTCATGCAGCCCCTCCTTTGGAATTAAATCGCTCAGATTCCGCCAAAACCTCGCGACGCCGCCCAAACTTTAATCTGTAGCCGGCCCGCCTGACAACCTGATCCGGCAGCGCCAAGGCGCATGTGTGGCGCCAGGGCGACAGCCAACGGTTCGCCTGAAAACTATTCGCCTATCAATGAGTTAAGGGCGTCGCGCCGGCGCCGCCGAAGGCGCTCGTCACGGTTGCGGCGTTAAAATCGTGATCACATCCGGAAGGGTCGGTCACAAGACCCCCTCCGCCTCGAGAATGCGCCGCATCGGCTCCAGCTGACGCTGATAGCGCCGCCACCGGCCGACCGAGCGCGTATGCGCCCCCTCGCGCACCTGCACGGCGCTGGCGGTCGGAACCGCCCTTGCCTGCTCATGAAAGCGCAGGCACGAATCCTCCCAGCCGAGCCCCAGAAAATCGATCAGGCGTCGCGATTCGCTTTCAAGGTCGGAAACGACGGCCTCATAGGACACGTCGAGAATCCGGCCCGGAAAAATTTCGCGCCAGCGGCGCATCAGCCGACGATAGCGCGCGTGATGGCGCGCCATTTCCGCAAGGTCGTAGGAATGCGGGTAGGCCTCGGCGAAGAGCTGCTTGAAACTGGCGAAACAACTGTCCATCGGATCGCGCGTCAGATGCACGATGCGCGCATTCGGCAGCGCCGCGAGAATGAGCGGCGCGTAAAGATAATTGTTCGGCAGCTTGTCGACAAATCGCGGCGCGCCCGCGCGCATCGGCGCCGTTGCGCGCAGATATTCCTCGCCCAGCGCCTTCGGGTCGATAGACGGCCAGTGCGCGATGCTCTGCGGCGCCAGCCGGTCGGCAGACTGTTCAGGCGAAAGCCGGCGGACCGACAGGCCGAATTGCTGCAATTCGCCCGCCGTCTCGACCATCGAGTGGCTGGCGATGATACTCTCGATCAATGTCGTGCCGGTGCGCGGCTGGCCGACGACGAAGATCGGCGCGGGGTCGGCGGCGCCCGGCTCGCGC
>JBGSNB010000292.1:0-4592 GCA_041739835.1 Parvularculaceae bacterium
CGGCTATCCGGCGAACGGCGTCGGCGACGCGCCGCTGACGCCGCCGCCGGCGATGGCGTTGTTCCTGAAGACGGCGCCGGACGCCGGCGTCGCCTATACGCTGGGGAACATTTATGGCGACGACAGCCAGGTGACGCCCGCAAAGGTCAAGCTTGTCGGCGACATGATGCGACGGAAAGGAAACGGCGACGCCTTCGTGCAGTCGATCGAGGAATTCTCGCTTCCCGATCCAGAGCCGCTTCTCAACTCCATCACCGCGCCGACGCTGATCCTGTGGGGCGGCGATGATATCGTCATCCCGGTCGATCATGGCCGCCGGATGGCGGCGGCGATCCCGGATGCGCGGCTCATCGTCTATGACGGCGTCGGCCATGTCGCGCATGAAGAAGCGCCAGAGCGCTCGATCATGGACGTCAGGGCGTTCCTCGCCGAGACAGGCGCCGCAAATTGACCGGCGAGGCGCCGAAATCCGCAGAGACGACGCCGGCCTATCGCGCCTGGGCGCTTTTCATCCTGGTTGTCGTCTACACCTTCAATTTCATCGACCGCCAGATCGTCGGTATCCTCGCGGTGCCGATCAAGGCTGACCTCGCGCTCTCGGACACGGAACTGAGCCTGATGGGCGGGCTCGCTTTCGCATTGTTCTATACCTTTCTCGGCGTACCGATCGCGATGCTCGCCGACCGCAAAAGCCGGGTTTGGATCATGACGATCGCGCTTGCGCTGTGGAGCGCAATGACGGCCCTGTGCGGCATCGCGCAGAATTTCACCCAATTGTTCCTCGCGCGGCTCGGCGTCGGCGTCGGCGAGGCGGGCGGCGTCGCGCCGGCCTATTCGCTGATCGCGGATTATTTCCCGTCGGAAAAGCGCGCGCGCGCTTTGTCGATTTATTCCTTCGGCATTCCGATCGGCTCGGCGTTCGGCATTTTGCTGGGAGGCGTACTGACGAGTTTTCTCGACTGGCGCGCCGCGTTTGTCATTGTCGGGCTGTCGGGCCTTGCGCTTGCGCCGGTGCTGCGGCTGACCTTGAAGGATCCGGTGCGCGGCGGTCTTGACGGCGCCGCGAATGCCGGACCGGCCAAAATCATGGACGTCGTCAGGATGCTGGCGAAAAAGCCGAGCTTTTGGGGCCTGTCGCTCGGCGCTGCGTCTTCGTCGATGATGGGCTACGGCATCATCTTCTGGCTGCCGTCATTTCTGGTCCGCAGTTTCGGCGGGGCCTTGCCGGCATTCTTCGCCTGGCTTCCCGGCTGGATGATTCCGGCAAACGCCGGGCCGGTGCTTTACGCGTCGTATTTCTACGGCACGATCTTGCTGATCGGCGGCACCGCCGGCATCTGGCTTGGCGGCGTCCTCGCCGATCGCTACGGCCCGGCGCGAAAGAGCGCCTATGCCGCGGTGCCGGCTTTCGCCTTCCTCGCGACAATCCCGTTTTTCGCCGCCGGCATCTTGTCGAAATCTCTGTTGCTGACGTTTTTCCTGTTCATGGCACCGACCGCGCTCAGCCTGGTCTGGCTCGGGCCGGTCATTTCGGCGTTTCAACATCTTGTACCGCCGAATATGCGCGCGACGGCGTCAGCGGTTTTTCTGTTCATCAACAATCTGATCGGCATTGGTCTTGGCAATCTGGCGATCGGCGCGCTGTCCGACAGCCTTGCGGCGCGCTTCGGCGATGAATCGCTGCGCTACGCCATTTTGTCCGGCACAGGCTTTTACGTCCTCGCCGCGACGCTGTTCCTCGTGACCGCGCCGCGCCTGAAGAAGGACTGGCACGGCTGAGACGATCGCCCGACGTGGGAGCGTTGTCTCCTCGCCGGAAGTCGTGCGAGAGGGGAATGCGCCAGGCTGCCTGCGGGCGCGCGCTCAATTCGAGCCGGAGAGGACCCCATGAGACTGGTCGCCGCCGCCATCTGCGCTGTCGCCGCCGCCTGCGCGCCGAAAGCCGCGCCGCCGCAGGACGCATTCTTCAACGCGATCGCCGCCCAATGCAGCAAGGCGTTTGCCGGTCGCCTCGTCTCGACCGACGATGCGGACAAGGACTTCGCCGCCGAAACGCTGATCATGGAGGTGCGCGTTTGCTCGGCCGACGAGATCCGTATTCCCTTTCATGTCGGCGCTGATCGATCGCGCACCTGGGTGATAACGCGCACCGAGAACGGGCTGAGGCTGAAGCACGATCACCGGCACGAAGACGGGACAAGCGATACGGTGACGATGTATGGCGGCGATACTGTCGATGACGGGACCGCATCGCGTCAGGAGTTTCCGGTCGACGCGTATTCAATCGAGATGTTCACCCGCGAAGGACTGACGGCTTCGGTCGCCAATGTATGGGCGGTCGAAGCGACCGAGACACTCATCGCCTATGAGCTGAAGCGTGAGAACCGGTTCTTTCGCGTCGAATTCGACCTGACGAAACCGGTCGCGCCCCCGCCGCCGCCCTGGGGTTTGTCTTGACGCGTGCGCGCGGCGCTTGAAGCGCGGCGGGCAAGGCGCGAAAAGGCGGATATGAAAGCAGAACCGACCTCGCGCCGCTACATCTCACAGCGCCTGAAGCTGCACTACGCCGATTGGGGCAATGCCGGCGCATCGCCGCTCGTCCTCATGCATGGCGGGCGCGATCATTGCCGCAGCCTCGACTGGGTCGCGCGCGACCTCGCCCGCGACTATCACGTCATCGCGCCGGATCTGCGCGGTCATGGCGACAGCGACTGGTCGCCTGACGGCGATTATTCGATGCAAGGCTTTATCTACGACCTCGCGCAACTCATGCACCAGCTGAAGCTGGCGCCGGCGACGATCGTCGCGCATTCGCTCGGCGGCAATGTCGCGATCCGCTATGCGGGGCTGTATCCGGAAAATGTAACGAAGCTCGTCGCGATCGAGGGGCTCGGCCTATCGCCGAAGATGCAGGCGGAGCGCGAGAAAATTCCCTTCGCCGACCGCATGCGCAAATGGATCGACGACAAGCGCGCGGCGAGCGCCAGAACGCCGAAGCGCTACGCGACGCTGGACGACGCGCTCGCCCGGATGAAGGACGAGAACAAGTTCCTCACCGACGAACAGGCGCGCCACCTCACCGAACACGGCGCCAATTGCAACGAAGACGGAACCTGGAGCTGGAAGTTCGACAATTACGTCAATCTCTGGCCCCCTTTCGACATCCCGCGCGCCGATGTCGAAGCGTTATGGGCCTCAATTTCCTGCCCGACCCTGCTCGTCTATGGCGCAGATAGCTGGGCGTCGAACCCGGAGAAAGACGGCCGCGCCAAGCATTTCAGGAACGCCCGCGTCGCCTTGATCGAGAAAGCCGGGCATTGGGTGCACCATGACCAGTTCGACGCGTTCATGGCCGAGGTCAGAAGGTTCCTGGGGACTTAAGGAAAATAGGGAGTTCCGGGGAAAATAATTCACTTGTCTCGAGAACAAAAAGGGAATAAAGAACAAAAGACGAACGAAATTGCTGAGCGATGGAGGCGTCTGTGGATAATTCGGTGGATAACCATGTGCATACCCTTGGGGAAATCGGCGTGTTGAAGGATGCGCTCGGACTCGGCGTATTGCTGCTTATTATTGCATCGACCCAGATGGCGAGTTTCCTCTTCGGCGCCTGACGCGGATGCTGTCGTTCATGCGCCAGAAAGGCCAGCCATGCCGGACCCAAAGGGCGACCCTTTGAGAGCGCAGCCGAAAGGGGATTTCGTCCATCTTCATCTCCATTCGGCTTATTCGCTGTCCGAAGGCGCGATCAAAATCGGAAAATTGAAGGACCTCTGCCTCGCCGACAGGATGCCGGCGGTCGCGGTCACCGACACCAACAATCTCTTCGGCGCGCTTGAGGCTTCCGAAACGCTGTCCGCCGCCGGCGTGCAGCCGATCGCGGGGCTGCAATTGTCGGTGATCATTCCGGCGCTGGCGCCGGTCGAGGCAAAACTGGCAAGGCCGCCGTCGCTGGTTCTGCTTGCGCAGACCGAGGCCGGCTTCAACAATCTGATGAAACTCTCCAGCCGCGCCTTTCTCGCTTCGGCGAGCGAGGACGGGATCGCCGGCGCGCTTGATTGGCTTGACGGCGCCTCCGACGGGCTGATCTGCCTGTCCGGCGGCTTTGACGGGCCGGTCGACCGCCTGATCCGCGCCGACCGGAAAGAGGACGCGCGCGCCCTGATCGAGCGTCTGGCGGCGCTGTTTCCGGGGCGGTTCTATATCGAATTGCAGCGGCATCAGGCGCGGCGCGGCGCATCGGCCGAAACGACCCTGATCGACTTTGCCTATGATCTCGCTTTGCCGGTCGTTGCGACCAACGAGCCGTTTTTTCCGAAGGCGGACGATCACGAGGCGCATGACGCGCTCCTTTGCATCGCCGAGGGCGCCTATGTGCATCAGGAAGACCGGCGCACGGTGACGCCCGACCATTATTTCAAATCCGCCGCGGAAATGCGGATGCTGTTCGCCGATCTGCCCGAGGCGGTCGACGCAACGCTCGAGATTGCGCGGCGTTGCGCTTTTCGGCCGAAAACGCGGGCGCCGATCTTGCCGCGCTTCACCAGCGGCGGGCTCGACGCCGAAGCGCAGGAACTGGAGCAGCAGGCGCG
>JBGSNB010000444.1:0-5790 GCA_041739835.1 Parvularculaceae bacterium
GGTGCGTGCGGGCGTTTTGCAGGGAATGAAAGACTCTGTTTCGCGCGCCTTCGGCAATCCGGGCGAGGCCTTCGCATCGGGGGCGCGCGCCGCCTTCACCGCGACCGGCGGCAAAATCGCAGGATCTTCGACATCGAGTGCGACAGCGGCGACAGGCGGCGCCCCAGATTGGGCGCAGCGACTCCGCCGCGAACAGGGCGTGCGCGACGCGGGTCTCACTGCGACGCATGTGATCGCCTCCGGCGATCGCGGCGGCAGCGCCGATGCGCCGCGCCTCAGGGAGGATCACGAGTGATGTTCAAACGCGCGTCCAATCATTATGGCGAAACCCCGGCGCCCGAGACGCCCTATATGCGCGCGCATCAATTATGGGACGAGCGCATCGGGTCGGCGCGGGTCCAGGCTGCCAATTGGCGGATAGCCGCTTTCGCGTCCCTGGCTGTAGCCGGCGTTTCCTGCGGCGGGCTCATCTGGCAATCAAGCCGATCGATCGTGACGCCTTACATCGTCGAGATCGACGGCGACGGCGCGGTCAGGAATATCGGTCCGGCGATCGAAGACTATAAGCCGTCCGACGCCGTCATCGCCTATGCGCTCGCGAATTTCATCCGCGATGTGCGGTCGGTGTCGATCGATCCTGTCATCGTCCGCGCGAACTGGCTGAAGGCCTATGATTACGCGACCGATCGCGGCGCGATGGCCTTGAACGATTACGCCCGCGACCATGACCCGTTCGCCGAGGTCGGGCGGCGCAGCGTCACTGTCGAAGTGACGAGCGTCGTCAGGGCGTCGGACGACTCGTTCGAAATCCGCTGGTCCGAGAAAACTTACGCTGGCGGACAATTCGAAAAACTCGAACGCTTCACCGCGCATTTGACCATCGTGCTGTCGCCGCCGCGCGACGTCGAAACGCTCTCGAAGAATCCCCTCGGCCTTTATGTCCACGGGCTCAACTGGTCGAAAGACCTCAGCGCAGGAGACCCCTCGTGACGCGCCCAATTCTGATTGCATCGTCGCTCGCGCTGATGGGGTGCGAGACCGCCTGGCCCGACATCGCGCTCGATGCGGCGCCGATGCGCCCGGCGAAGATCGTCAGCTTCGATGACGGCAAGCCCGTTCGCGAGATCATTGAGACGGCGACACCCTTTCCCTTGCCGGGACAATTGAAGCCGGTCGAGGAAAATGAAGCGCCGTCACCAGAACTAAAGCCGTTCGAACAGATCGATGCGGCGAACAGCCTCGCCAAGGTCGAGCCCGATCTCGACCGCTTCGTGAACGCGGTGCAGGTCTATCCTTTCATGGAAGGAGCGCTCTACCGGCTTTATGCAGCGCCCGAACAGGTGACCGACATCGCGCTCGAGCCTGGAGAGCGATTGAACTCGGTCTCGGCCGGCGACACCGTGCGCTGGGTCGTCGGCGACACCGCAAGCGGTGCATCATCGGGGGAACGGGTTCATATCCTCGTCAAGCCGATTGCGCCCAATCTCTCGACCAATCTCGTCATCGCCACGGACCGGCGCGCTTATCATCTCGAAATGCGCTCCTTCCGCGAAACCTATATGGCGGCGATCTCCTGGACCTACCCGCAGGACCAATTGGTGAAGCGCCGCGAAGAGGCTGTTCGCGCGAAGGCGGCGGGAGATTCTGTCGTCGCCCCTGCCATCAATCCTGACCATCTGAAGTTCCGCTATGAGATCGAGGGCGACCGCCCGCACTGGCGCCCCGTTCGCGCTTTTGACGATGGCGAGCAGGTGTTCATCCAGTTCCCCGAGACGATCGCGCAAGGCGAGGCGCCGCCGCTTTTTGTTTTGTCGCGCGACGGCAAGCCCGAACTCGTCAATTACCGCATGCGAGGGCATTACTATGTCGTCGACCGGCTGTTTTCGGCGGCGGAGCTGCGTCTTGGCGAAAAGCGCCAGTCGGTCGTGCGCATCCTCCGCACCGATCTCAAAGGGCGCATCTGAGATGAGCGCCGTTGCCCAGGACAAACGTCAAAAGGACGAACCGGACGCGCTGCGCTTGCGCGCGAGCCCACGCGCCGTCACGCGGTTGAACAGGAACGCGCTGATGATCGCCGCGGGCGGCGCAGGCCTTCTTATCTTCGCCGCGGCGAGCCTCGCTTTGAAGCCCCCGCGCGCGTTTGATGAGGCCGCGCCCAAGGAACTCTATAATGTCGAGACCAAGCCCAAAGCCGAAGGCCTCGAGGCGCTCCCGAAATCCTACGCCGACGTTAAGCCGCAACTGGGCGCGCCCTTGCCGGGGGACCTCGGCGCCGCGCTCCTCGAAGCCGAACGATCGCTCGCCGCGTCGGGCGATGAAGGCTTTCTCGAGCGCCCCGACTATGCGGCCCTGTCGCCGACGCCGTTCCGCAATTCCCCCGAAGCCGACGCGGCGCGTGAAGCCGCCTTGCGCGAAGCGCAAATCGCGACCGAGGCACGGGAGGCGGGCGTCTTCTTCCAGCTCGCGTCGCGCACGAATGCGGCGACGAAACCATCGCCGATGAGCGACACGCCTCCGACATCGCCCTTTGAATTCCCCGGACCCGTGTCTGCGCCGGTCCCCTTCGGCGCCGAGCGCGACGACGATCCCGGCCGGCAAATCCGCAAGCTCGACTTCCTTGGGCAGGGGACGGAGTCGGCGACCGATAATCCGCACGCCATCGAAGACCCGATCACGCCCTTTGAGGTGATGGCGGGAACCGTGATCCCGGCGAGCCTCATCACGGGCGTGAATTCAGATTTGCCGGGAACCGTTATCGCGCAAGTGACGCAGAATGTTTATGACAGCGTCACCGGCCATTATGTCCTCATCCCGCAGGGTGCGAAGCTCATCGGCCGCTATGACAGCGTCATCGCCTTCGGCCAGTCTCGCGCGCTGCTGGTCTGGTCACGGATCATTTATCCCGACGGCGCCTCGATCCTCATCGACAATATGCCGGCGAGCGATGTCGCGGGCTATTCAGGCCTTTCGGATCAACTCGACTTCCACACTTTCCGCATTTTGAAAGGCGTCGTTCTCTCGACGCTGCTCGGCGTCGGTACGGAATTGTCGTTCGGCGAATCCGAAAGCGATCTTGTCCGAGCGCTGAGGGAGTCGGCGCAAAGCTCGGCCAATCAGTCCGGCCAGAAAATCGTGCAGCGCAACCTCGACATCCAGCCGACGATCAAGGTGCGCCCGGGCTGGCCCTTACGCGTCATCGTCCACAAAGATCTCGTGCTGCGACCCTATGAAGAGCGGAGGGCGGCGCGATGAGCCTCAAGATCGGCGCCGTCCCCGAGCGCAAATCCGTCAGGATCACCCTGTCGCTGCCGCCCGACATTCACGCCATGCTCGCCGACTACGCCGTCATCCATGCCGCGGAATTCGGAAAGAAGACCCCGGCGAGCGAACTCGCAGGTCTAATGATCGAGCGGTTCCTGAACTCGGACGCGGCCTTCCGGCGCGCCCGCAAAACCCTTCGTCAACCCGCCAGTGAAAAGGAGTAAGCCATGGCTATCATCGGCGCATTCAAGAAGACGGACGACGGCTACGCCGGAACCATCCGGACCATGACCATCAACGTCAAGGCCGCCTTCATCGCCAACGACAAGAACGGAAATGACAAGGCCCCGGACTTCAAGATCGTCGCGGGCGAACGCGAGCTCGGCGCCGCCTGGAAAGCGAAGACCAAGGGAGAGGAGCCGCAGGAGTTCCTGCGCGTCGAACTCGATGACCCGAGCTTCGCCGCGCCGCTGCGCGCGGCGCTGTTTTCGAATGGGGTCGGTTCGGGCGCGCTCGTCTGGACGAGGTCTAGATCCAGGGAATGACTTCGCCGTCAGCATAGCAACTAAAGAGTGCGCACATGTCTGAGTCACTGTCGAAGCGATTGCCCGGAAGGCTGAGGAGTCGCATTCTCGAAATCGCGCGGGAGAATGGCCTCAATCCCGAAGCGCTCCTGTCACAGATTGTCGATAGCGCAATCCTCGAAATGCGGAGCGGCGGTAGCGAGTTTGATGAGGGGAGCGGCGAAGATTGGCGCCAATTGTCCCCAAGCGACCTTGTCGACCCCGATACCGCGTCTCGACGATTGAAGCTCTCTAAATCAAAACTTGCGGCAATGCGTTGTCGCGGGACCGGACCGAAATTCGTGAAAATGGGCGCGCGCACCGTTTATTATCGCGTTTGCGATCTGGACGATTTCATAAGCCGATGCTTGGTCCAATCGACCTCACAATAGGCTACGACGCGCTATGAAGCGGACCGAGCTCGCTTGTAGACGGCTTCGACGCCTTCAGCGACAGGTCGACGGCTCTCAACCAGCAAATGAGCATATCTCTCGGTCGTTGAAGCCTTCCGGTGGCCCAGATTTGCGCCGATATTCTTGAGCGACTGACCCGAATTGATCGCGAAGGAGGCATAGGCGTGGCGAAAATCGTGAATACGAAAATTTTGAAGGTCGGCGCGCTCCGTAATTTTCTTCCAGGAATGTCGAATGTTTTGAACGCATCCGCTTTTGCTTTTCTGAGACGCGAACACGAACTCGCTGTCTTTTTTAGTATGTGACCGCCGCCGCAATATCTCGAGGCACGAGTCCGTAAGGGGTATGGCCTTCGGCGTGTTCATTCCGCCAGTCTTGTGACGAAGCGGAGGGAGCAGCAACAACTTGCGCTCAAAATCAATTTCCTCCCATCGCAGGCCCTTGATTTCACCTGCTCGCGCCGCAGTAAACGAAATCAACGAAATGCAGTCGACCTGCGCCTGCGTCAATTCGCCCGACCGCAAGAGATCATCGATCGCCTTGAAAAGGCGCCGAGCTTCTTCATCAGTTAAGTAGCGTTGTCGCGCGCCGTCCTGCAGCTTCTCAATCTTTGTGCACGGATTGCCGTCAATGAGTTCCCGCTGCACCGCCCATCCCAAAGCGGCGGACAAACTTCGTACGGCGTGAACAGCGGCGCCTTTTCCACCGGTCAAATTACGACCCCGATTGTTCGGTCTCGCCCTGGCGCTGACGCCTTTCAACACGTCGTTCTGGAACTTCGAGACGTCTCGCGGACGAAGGTCGGCAATCGGCACAGAACCCAGAAGCGGCCGGACGTGGTTCGTCAGGTAGCATCGGTCGTTCGCCCAACTCGACGCTCGCTTGTCCGGTTTGTCGATCGGTCCCTCTTCGAGATAACGATCAATTAGGTGCGCAATCGTGAGCTTTCGGATCGAGGCTGCTTCGCGAGCGGCTACCTTTTTTTCGGCAGGATCATCACCGTTGGCGATATCGCCGAGAATTGCCTTCGCTTTTTCTCGCGCTGCTTCCGGCGTCCACGGATCGCCATGCTTGCCGATGGTGATCCATCGATAGCGCGCGCCGAACGAGTATCCAACGACGTAGACTTTTCGCCCCGTTGGGTATGCTTGAACGCAGAAACCTTTCAATTCGGAATCCCATAATCGTGCTCGCTTGCCGGACGTCGTCGTGAACGCATCGACCGCGCGCTTCGTGATCTTCTGCTCATGCCGAGCCTGGGCCATGCGGTTCCCTGCGAAGTGCGAAATGGGACGCCAACTAGCGCCGCCTATTCCGCATTATGCGACGCAGACGGAGCAGATTCCAGCTAGAAAATAGCTAGAAGTTGAACGGGATTCACGAGCATTTTTGAGCATCATCCAAAACCCATCAACATCTCATGATAGGCTATAATGCATTGTAATATATAGACAAAAGCGGAGAAAAGGCTTATGCACGCTTGAGGCCAAATTTTGGCAGATAATAGCCTTCCAAGCTAAAGACGCGGGTTCGATTCCCGCTACCCGCTCCAG
>JBGSNB010000308.1:0-1572 GCA_041739835.1 Parvularculaceae bacterium
CGCGCCGGGCGGCGATCGCGATCAACTGCTCGGCGAGCATCTTGACGCGCGCCCTGATGCGCGCCTTGCGGCCCTGCCAGCCGGCGCCGCCGAGCTTGTCCAGCGCCGCCGCGGGGTCGTCGGAGCCAAAGCGCGTCAGGAGATCGATATTCTCTACCGGCAGGAACAGCTTGTCGCCGCCCGCGTAATCAAGCTGCAGGCAGTCATGCGGCGCGCCCTGGACGCCGAGCGTCTTGAGGCCCGCATAGCGCGCAACGCCGTGATCGACATGCACGACGAGATCGCCGACGGAGAGGCTCGTCGCCTCGGTGAGAAAATTCTCCGCGCGCTTGCGCCGGCCGCGCCGCACCAGCCGGTCGCCGAGAATATCCTGCTCGGAAATGAACGCCGCGCTATCCGCGACGAAGCCGGTCTCAAGGCCGATCAGCACGGTCGCGACCGCCGTCTTCGACGCCTGCGCCGTTCTCCAGTTTTCGAAATGGCCGACATCGTCAAGGCCGTGTTCTTCCAGAACCGCGCGCATGCGGTCGGCGGAGCCTTCGGTCCAGCAGGCGACGAAGGCCCGCTTTCCCTCGCGTTTCAGGCCGGAGATGTGATCGCGCACCGCATCGAAAACATTGATCTTGTCCGCCGCGCGCTCGGCGGCGAAAGTGCGGCCGACCTTTGCGCCATAGGAGAAGGCGCGTTGTCCCTCCGGCGGCGAAAAGGGCGACAGCCGCCGCAAGGGAACGGCGGAAAGGCGGCCCGCCCATTCCTCGGGCGTCAGATACAGCGCCTCCGGTTTCAGCGGCCGATAGGACGGCGCGGAGAATTCCGAATTCTTCGGCCGCGGCGCGGCAAGGTCCTCCTTGCGGGCCGCATGATAATCGGCGATCGCGGAAAACCGGTCGGCGACCGCTTCGTCCGCGAGGTGTTCAAGAAAGACCAGCGCGCCGCCGAGGAAATCGAACAACGTTTGCGTCTCTTCGTAGAACAGCGGCAGCCAGTGCTCCATGCCGGACTGCTTTCGTCCTTCGCTGACCGCCTGGTAGACAGGATCGTCGCTGGCGGCGCCGAAGGCCGCGCGAAAGCCGGCGCGAAAGCGCGAGATCGTCTCCTCGGTCAGCAGAACCTCGGTCGCCGCCGCGAGCTTCACCTCGCCAAGCTGGCGCGTCGTCAGCTGCGTCGCCGGATCGAAGGCGCGGATCGTCTCGAGGCTGTCGCCGAAGAAATCGAGGCGGATCGGTTCATCGGCGCCCGGCGGAAAGAGATCGACGAGACCGCCCCTGACCGCGAATTCGCCAGCCTCGCTCACCGTGCTCGCCCGCGCATAGCCGTTGGCGACGAGATAGGCGGTGAGCTTGTCCATCGACACGATCTCGCCAGGCGCGGCGGTAAACGACGACCCGGCGATCAGGCTCTGCGGCGGCGTCCGCTGGCTTGCGGCATTGACCGTGGTGATGAGGATCAGGGGACCCGGTGCGCGTTCGGCGGAAAGCAGCGACAGCGCCGCCATGCGCTGCGCGGTCACCGCCGAAGACGGCGACACGCGGTCATAGGGAAGGCAGTCCCAGGCCGGGAATTCGAGGCGCG
>JBGSNB010000314.1:0-3266 GCA_041739835.1 Parvularculaceae bacterium
GCGCGGATCGAGCCCGTCGAGGGCGGCCAGACCCTGACGGCTGACGGCGACGCGGAGGTCGGCTTCCTGATCGGGCTTGGCAAAACGGCGGCCTGGCCCGACGCCGCAGTCGCCGCAGCGATCAGCTTTCGCCTTGAAAGCGAAGAGCCCTTCAATCTGCGCGAAGGCGAAAAGGGCGCCTATTCCTATGCGTCGACGGCGGATCGCCAGCATGTAATCCTTCGCCGCGACGCCGGCGAGCCGGCGCTGATCTATAGACGGACGCCCGGCGCTCACCTCCTGTCGATCGAAAAGGCGGAATGGTGCGCCGACCTTGCGGATTGTCCCGTGTCGTCGCCCGTCAGCGCGCGAAGCGTCGGCCCGAAGGGCGCCGTATTGGTCGACGTCTATGGCCCGGCTGCGCTTTCGGCGACGGATAGCGGGCTCATGCTCAAGAGCCGGGCGGATGCCGAAGTCGGCTTCCGGATCAGTCTCGGCAAGGACGTCAAATGGCCGAAGGGCGCCCAATCCGCCGCCGTGCGCTTTCGCCTGACGAGCGATCTGCCGTGGACGATCAGCGAAATGAAGGACGGCGCGCGCACCTATTCCTCGACCGAGACGCGCTCTTTCGTCCGCCTTACAAGATCGCCGCAAGAGGCGCCGCTGATCTATGCGCGCGCGCCGGGCGCGCACCGGCTGGATATCGAGGACATCGTTTGGTGCGGCGCGGGCGCCCAGCGGTGCACGGCGGAAAGCGCTGCCTGGCGGCCTCTGAAAGGTGAAGGCGGACATACCCTTTACTGGGAACCGTTCCGGAATAGCGACGCCGAACGCGCCGAGGACGGACGGCTCACCGCGCGGTCGGCGGTCGACGGCATCGCCTACGGTGTCAGGATCGCGCCGCTCGACGCCGGCGACGAGCGTGTCGTGGTCGCGTTCGAAGTCGACGGCGACGTCCCGGTGACACTGCGGCGGCGGCGCGACGGAGAATTCGCCTATCTGGACTCATCGCGCGAATTCGTCGTGCTAGACGGCGATGACCGCGCGCTTCTCTATTCTGAGAAAGCCGGCGCCTTCGATGTCAGGGTGACGCAATCGTTTTCCTGTTCGAAAAGCAAGGACTGGCGCTGTCGGACAAAAGAGGAGTTCCTGGCGCTGCTGCCGCCAGCCGCCAATGACGACGAAATGCCCAGCGAACTCATCGACCTTCTTTCGTGGTCGACGAACAATGCCGACCTTGCTGCGTCAAATTCAATTATCGAGAGATTTGATTCGACGGGGCTCGATGCTCACCAGATTTATTTCAAGTACTTTGAACCGAACGATGCAGGCGCCTTCTGCGCTGGCCAATCGATATTTCTGTCACGCCTTTTGCGCGAGCGGGGATATCGGGCATTTACTTTCAACTTCGGCGTAATTGATCATGACCTTACGCATGTGACGACAATCGTCGCAGTCGGCGACGACTTCTGGTTGCTTGACTCGACATTTGGATTTTATATCGCCGACGCCAAGTCCGAAATGCCGATGGACCTGTTCGCCGCGCTCGACGGCTCGCCCTTTGATTACCGTGCGGTTCAGGCATTTGACCGCGATTTTCTGTTTGCGCCTTCTGAGCCTCGCTTGGAGCGTTGGCGCAAGGAATTTGGCGCCGTCGACTGCAAGAATTTCACCCGTGCTAGAACTAAATTGGCGGCTTGCAAGGCGCCTCAGTATGGCTTCCAAACGTACTTGGCGGAGCAATCGTTAAAATTGGAGGCATCCGGAATTGCAGCCAATGAGACTGCGTATCTGGCGCTATTGCGCCGAGGATTCTTCAACGTCAGCCGGTCCGATTGGCCGGAAACTCAACGCTTCGTCGCCGAGCTGATGAAGCGCGGCATTCCCTTCATTCCAACTGCTCCCGATAATCCGACCGCCACGATCGTGATCGATGCGCAAACGCCAGCAGAAGCAAATGACTAGGCGAGATGATCACCGCGATTTTCGTCATTTGACTATGCGGGAGGCGTTATCTAGAAGGCCGGGCATTGGGGAGCTTTCGGGTCGCAGCCGCAGTCGCGCTGCGGGAGACTGCAATTTGTATGCATAAAGTCGTCGTAATCGGGCTCGGCTATGTCGGCCTGCCGTCTGCTGCGTTGATCAGCGAAGCGGGCCACGAGGTGCTGGGCGTCGATATCAATGAAGATCTGATCGCGACCTTGAAGGACGGGCGCTGTCCGCTCGCCGAAGCGGAGATCAAGAAAATCGTCGAGAACAGCCTCGGCGCCGGGCGGCTGAAAGTCGCGACGCGAGCCGAGGCGGCCGACATCTTCATCATCTGCGTGCCGACGCCGATCACCGAGAACAAGCACGCGGATCTCACCATGGTCGCCGGCGCCATTCGCGCGACCGCGCCCTTCGTCAAGAAAGGCGACATGGTCATCCTCGAATCGACCAGTCCGATCGGCACGACGCAATCGCTGATCGCGGGCGCGCTCAGAGACAAGGGACTCGACCCGCACGAAGATGTCGACGTCTGCTATTGTCCCGAGCGCGTGTTCCCCGGCAACACCGTGAACGAAATTCTCTACAATGACCGCGTCGTCGGCGGCCTGACGCCGCGCGCCGCCGCGCGCGCCAAGGCGTTTTACGAGAGCTTCTGCAAGGGCGAGGCGATTGCGGTCTCGGCGGCCGAGGCGGAATTCTCCAAACTGATGGAGAATACCTATCGCGACGTGAACATCGCGCTCGCCAACGCCTTCGCGCATGTCGCCGAGGCGGCGGGCGTCGATGTCGCGCGCGTGATCGCCGTCGCCAATCGCCACCCGCGCGTTCACGTCCATTCCCCCGGACCCGGCGTCGGCGGCCATTGCATTCCGGTCGATCCGTGGTTCGTCATCGAAGGCTTCCCGAACCAGACGCAACTCCTTCACGCCGCGCGCCTCATCAATGACGGCCAACCGGCGAAGCTGCTCGACCGCGCCGAGGAATGGGGCCTTCAACGCGGCTCGATGGTGGCGGTGCTCGGCGCCGCCTATCGCGGCGACATCGACGATGCGCGCGACACGCCGACCGAACTCCTGCTCGAACTTCTCGCCGCCCGCGGCTATCGCTGGCGGGTGCATGATCCCTTCGTCAAGCGCATGCACACGCATTCCGGCGTCGCGCCGAATTTGACCGCCGACCTGTCCGCCGCGGTGAAAGGCGCCGCCGCGATGTTCGTGATGACCGACCATGCGGCGTATAAGGGCCTTGCGCCGTCGGCGCTCGGCGCGCCGGCGCCCCGCATCGTCGTCGACGGGCGC
>JBGSNB010000321.1:0-1797 GCA_041739835.1 Parvularculaceae bacterium
CCGCCGATCCGGGCTATGCCGGCGCCAAGGCGGCGTCCGCGCCGCTGGTGCTCGACGAGAAGGCCTAGCCTTCCAGGCGCCGCCTAGTCTTCGCCAAAAGCGGGAAAATATTGAAAAGCGGCGCAGATTTCATGGCGCGCCGGCCACAGGGCGAGCCAAAATCGCCGCCGGCGTCCCCGCGGCGCGCAAAGCCCTTGTTTCAAGCGTCACATCTGTCTGCTAGGGTCCCGCCCGGGGCGCGGGGGCGCATGGGGAATTCCCGCGAGTGCCTAAGAGACCGCCGTGGGGCGGGTATTTTCGGAGCGGGTTATGGGTCGTTTTATTCTCTTTCTCATCGTGGTGGCGGCGGCGCTTGCCGGCGTTTGGTTCTACATGCCGGGCGGCAAAGACATGCTGACGGGCGCGAAGGACAAGGCCATGAGCTACATGCCGGGCAAGGCCGATGACGCCGGCGATGCTGCAGTCGAGGAAGCCGTCGAAGTTGTCGATGAGACCGTCGAGGCGACGGAAGAAGTCGTCGAAGAGGTTGTCGAGACAACTGAGGACGCCGCTGCGGAAGAGCCGCAGGGCTGATCGACTCCGGGTGGCAATACTCAGCGCGCCGCAGGCTCGCCTGCGGCCGCTTTCCTGTGTTGCATTTCCTCAGGCCGGGGTGAAGGCTCCGCCGGTGCCGGACAAGTTTGAAAATATCCAGGCCTTGCGCGGCGTCGCCGCGCTGATGGTGCTTGTCGCCCATATCAAGGGCGCCGAGCTTGCCTATGGCGGCGCTGGAACATTGCTGCCCCACTGGCTCTATATGGGCGTCGTCGGCGTCGATCTCTTTTTCCTGATCAGCGGTTTCGTGATGGCGCATGTCGCGCTTTCCGGCGCGCGCGGTCCGCGCGCCGCGCAGCGGTTTCTTTACAACCGGGCTGCGCGCATCTATCCTGTCTATTGGACCGTCACGCTGCTGCTGATGCTGCTCTATGTGGGCAAGTTCTATCTATTCGCCGAGGAAACGCCCTTCGCTGATCCGATCGCGACCTTCCTGCTGACGCCGTCAGATCATTACCCGCTTGTCCCCGTCGGATGGACGCTGGTCCATGAGATGTATTTCTACATTGTCTTTGCGATGTTCGTGCTGTGGCGGGGCGACATCGTCGCTTTCCTTGCCGCGTGGTGCGCCATTCTGATCGTCGGTCTCGCGACGGGGACGTTTGACGCCAACGCCTGGACAAGGGTCGCGCTCAATCCGCTGACGTTCGAGTTCGTCGCGGGCGCGCTGGTCGCGGTCGCGGTGAAGCGCGGGGCAACCAGCTTCGCCCTGCCGGCCCTTGTCACGGGCGTCGCCATCTTCGCCATCGAGACCGCGTATTTCGCCGATCGACTCTATCCGGAGGCGATCGGGCTCTATACGTTGCGCGCGGCGCTGTTCGCCCCGCCCTTCGCGCTCGTTCTTTATGGCGCGGCGGCCCTCGAAATGCGGCGAGCCGCACAAGCGCCGCGCTGGCTGATCAAGACAGGCGACGCCTCCTATTCGCTCTATCTGATCCATGTCCCGATTTTTCTGGTGATCGGCAAACTGACAAGCCTTGCGGTCGCCGACACGCGCTTCGACAATTTGCTGCTGATCGCCGCTTACGCGCTCGTCGCCCTCGCCGCCGCTTTCGCGCTTCACCATTTTGTCGAGCGTCCGCTGCTATCGTCGTCGAAGAAAATCGGCGACCGCCTGTTGGCGCCACGACTTCGCCCTGCTGGCCGCGCAACGAGCTTGGGTCGCGACGGCGACCCTACTCCGCCGCTTTCGGCGCCAAAGCC
>JBGSNB010000332.1:0-3056 GCA_041739835.1 Parvularculaceae bacterium
CTGCGCCGCAAGGGCTGCGCGCGCGCGATGATGGAGGACGTCATTCGCGCCGCCCGCGACGAGGGCGTGCGCAAGCTGTTCCTCGAAGTCGATGTGGCGAACGCCGCCGCGGCGATCCTTTACGAATCGCTCGGATTCGAGCGCATCGGCCGACGCAAGCGCTATTACAGAAACGGCGGCGATGCGCTCGTCATGCGGCTCAATCTGTGATTTAAGACCCCGCGAACGGAGGAACCGGCCGATGGACCGCCTCGAAAAAATCTGCGTCGAGAAGGGCATGCGGATGACCGACCAGCGCCGCGTCATCGCGCGCGTGCTGTCGATCTCCGAGGATCATCCAGATGTCGAGGAAATCCACCGCCGCGCCGCCGAAATCGACCCCAAGATCTCGATCGCAACCGTCTACCGGACGATGCGGCTGTTCGAGGAGGCGGGGGTCGTCGAGCGGCATGATTTCCAGGACGGCCGGTCCCGCTATGAAGAGGCGACCGACGACCATCACGACCATCTGATCGACCTCAAATCCGGCAAGGTCGTTGAATTCGTCAATCCCGAGATCGAGGCGCTGCAACGCCGGATTGCCGAGGAGCACGGCTACAAGCTGGTCGCCCACCGGCTGGAGTTGTACGGGGTTCCGCTCAAGAAATAGCCGCCGGCATTATTGTTTTCTTAAAGTACACTGGTTAGTGTACCTCGGTTCCCGAGGAGGCATTTCCGTGGCGCTGCGCGACCTTTACCCGATCCCCGACATCGACCCCGTCTGGACCGTTCCGCAGGATTTCGAGACGGCGTTCGACTGGCGCTATGACGACGGCCGCAAGCAGATGATGCACCTCTACCAGAAGGGCAAGGACATGCAGTGGGATGCGATCTCGCGCATCGACTGGGATCTTGAGCTTGACCCTGAAAATCCCATGCAGATGCCCGATGAGCTGTCGGGCCTTTACTACACGCCGATCTGGCAGAAGGCGTCGGCGAAGGAAAAGGCGCATATGCGTCGCCATTTCCAGGCGTGGGCGATCTCGCAATTCCTGCAGGGCGAACAGGCGGCGATGATCTGCGCGGCGAAAATCGTGCAGCAGGTCCCGGATCTCGATTCGAAATTCTACGCCTCGACGCAGGTGATGGACGAGGCGCGCCATGTCGAGGCCTACAGGAAGCTGCTAGACAAGTTCGGCCTTGCCTATCCGATGACCAAGCCGCTGCAGACGCTGGTCGACCAGGCGCTGCGCGATTCGCGCTGGGACATGACCTATCTCGCGATGCAGGTGGTGATCGAGGGCCTCGCCCTCGCCGCTTTCGGCAATATCCGCGACACTTCGAAAAGCCGGCTCGTGCAGCAGGTCAACGCATTCGTCATGCAGGATGAATCGCGTCACGTCGCGTTCGGGCGGCTGGCGCTGCGCGACTATTATCCGCATCTCTCCGACAAGGAGCGCGGCGAGCGCGAAGATTTCCTCGTCGAGGCCTGCTATCACATGCGCGACCGCTTCGAGCAGCGCGAGACCTACGCCATTCTCGGTCTCGATGTCGACGAATGCGTGCGCCTGCAAAGCGAATCCGGGCAGATGAAGCTGTTCCGGACGATGCTGTTCCAGCGCATCGTGCCGATTGTGCGCGATATCGGCCTGTGGTCCGACAAGATCCAGAACGCCTATGCCGACATGGGCGTTCTCGGCTTCGCCGACACCGATTATTCGGCGCTGACGGCCGACGACAATGCGCGCGCCGAGGAGCTGGACGAAATGGCGAAGCTTGAGCGGTCAGCCTATGTGAAAAGCGTCGCCGATTTCGGCGCCGCCGGCGTCGCCGCCGAATAGGCGCTTCAGTCTTCGCAATAGCGCGCGGCGACGACGCGTCCGGTATTGCGCTCATGCACTAGGACCGCGCAATCAAGGTCTTGATCCGGCGCCTTGAACGAGAACGCGCCGGCGCCTGACTGATCTTTCGCGATCATGTGGACCGCGCGCACGACGTTGGCTTCGCGGAAGGTCACCCCGGCATTGTCGCCGGCGGCGACCTGCGTCGTCGCTTTCGGGCTGAAGCTGACCATGACCGCGTCATAGGGTGCGCCGACATTTGCAATCCGTGTACGGATCATGCCGTCGCGGGGGGCGCCGATTTCTAGGACCGGCGGCGTCGCATGCGCCTTCTCGTCATAGAACTGCGCTTCAAGGATCCGCTGTTCGACCGCGTCGCGGCGGCCGCCGGCGACGCTGATGAAGCCGTCGATCACCGCCTGCGGCGTCATTTTGACCGCCCGTCCCTTGATGCGCGAATTATAGGCGATCTGACGGGCGCCGAAATCCGGCCGCGCGAAGGGGTCGGCCCAGGGGCCGACCTTGTGCGCCGGCACGCTGTCCCAGTAATCGACATGCCAGGTGAGCGCGACGACATCGGGGCGCGCGGCGATCGCGGCGATGACATCCGCCGCCGGCGGGCTCTGGCTGCAGGATTGCGACAGGAACATCTCGACAACGACCGGCCGTGCGGCGCGCGATGAAGGCTCCGCAGGAGACTGCGCCAGCGCTGACCCGCAACAGACGGCGCAGGCGCCGCCGATCGCGGCGAGGCTCTTTACAGACACAAACAGGATCCTCGCGATTTCACCGCCGCCAGACTGGCGAAAATTCCTTACGCATTCAATGCGCGTGCGGTCAATTCGGCGCGAGGCGGGATCACGATCCGGGGCCCGGTCGCCATGTTGCATGGACGGCGCCCCTGTCCCATAGATGCGCCGCCTTGGACGATGGCGGAAAGGACGGCGATGAGCGGGACGGCAGACGACAGCGCCGACGGCCGCACGGTCTTCGTGAAGACCTATGGCTGCCAGATGAATGTCTATGACAGCGAGCGCATGGTCTCGCTGCTGCGTCCGCTCGGCTATCGCCCGGTGGCGGAGGCGTCGGCCGCCGACCTCGTCATCTTGAACACCTGCCATATCCGCGAGAAGGCCGCCGAAAAGCTGTATTCCGACCTTGGCCGCCTGCGCGAGACGAAAGCGGCGCGCCTTGACGCCGGCGGCGGGGCGATGACGGTCGCCGTCGCCGGCTGCG
>JBGSNB010000349.1:0-6875 GCA_041739835.1 Parvularculaceae bacterium
GGCATGACCAGCCACGCGGCGGTGGTCGCGCGCGGCATGGGGCGGCCTTGCGTCTGCGGCGCCGGCGATCTCAGGATCGACCCGAAGACCGAGACGTTCTCCGTCGCTGGTCGGAAAATCGCCAAGGGCGATCTCATCACGGTCGACGGCGCCGCCGGCAAGGTGTTCGCGGGCAAGGTCGCAACGGTCGAGCCCGAACTCTCCGGCGATTTCGCGATCTTGATGACATGGGCCGACAAGGCGCGGCGCATGCGCGTGCGCGCCAACGCCGAAACGCCGCATGACGCTGAAGTCGCCCGCAATTTCGGCGCGGAAGGCATCGGCCTTTGCCGCACCGAGCACATGTTCTTCGACGCCGACCGCATCGTCGCGGTGCGCGAGATGATCCTCGCCGAGGACAAGAAGGGCCGGGAGACGGCGCTGCAGAAACTGCTGCCGATGCAGCGCTCGGATTTCGAGGGCATTTTTCGGGTGATGAAGGGGCTTCCCGTCACCATTCGCCTGCTCGACCCGCCGCTGCATGAATTCCTGCCGCATTCCGACGCCGAGATCGACGAGGTCGCCAGGGCGTCGGGCATGGACGCGAAGAAACTCAAAGAGCGTGCGCACAAGCTGCACGAATTCAACCCGATGCTGGGCCATCGCGGCTGCCGTCTCGGCGTTTCTTACCCTGAGATCTACGAGATGCAGACGCGCGCCATCATTGAGGCGGCGATCAATGTCGGCTCGGAGACCGGCGATCATGTCGAGCCGGAAATCATGGTGCCGCTGGTCGCCGACGTGAAGGAGCTCGCGATGATGAAGGCGCGGATCGACGCCATCGCATCGGCGGTGATCGCCGAGCGCAAGGCGCCGATCAGCTATCTCGTCGGCACCATGATCGAATTGCCGCGTGCGGCGCTGACGGCGGACGCGATCGCCGAACACGCGCAATTCTTTTCCTTCGGCACCAATGATCTCACGCAAACGACGTTCGGACTGTCTCGCGACGACTCCGCCTCCTTCCTGCCGGACTATCTGCGCGCCGGAATCTTCGAAAAAGACCCGTTCGTGACGCTCGACCAGGCGGGCGTCGGCGCGCTGGTGAAGATCGCCGCCGAAAAGGGACGCAGCGCGCGTCCCAAATTGAAACTCGGCATCTGCGGCGAGCATGGCGGCGACCCGGCGTCGATCGAATTTGTCGACGGCGTTGGTCTCGATTACGTGAGCTGCTCGCCCTACCGGACGCCGATCGCCCGGCTGGCGGCGGCGCAGGCGTCGCTTGCTGCAACGCAAAAGAAAACCAGCCTGCATTGAACGATATCAACGCTTTGTAAGGTTGACGAATTCTCCTTTATGGGGAAAAAACCTTTAAACTCATATAGTTAATGGATGTTTCCTATGATCGTGGGACGGCCATTTTTAATTTGCGCGGCGTGTGGCGGTGCGCCATATTCATTTTTGCAGGGCGCGCCGCGGGGCGCGTCTTTTGCTTCTCTCGGGAAGCATGAGGGAGAATTGGCCGGTCGCACAGGGCGTCGGTTACGAGAGCGTAGAGAAGACTGCCCCGATCCGGACGGGAGGCCGCAAACGGCCGCCGAACCCGGCAGAGGGCGTGGATTTGAACGGGCCTATTCGCGGGATAGGCGTAACAGGGACACACAGGTTGATGACGGCTCGCCCGATCAGGACCAACGACCGAACTCATGAACGTCGCCAGCGCGCCGTCGCCGGCTGGCAGGATGCCGCAAGGCATGACATCAGCTGGCACGATGTCAGCTGGACGGTGCGCAGCCTGCTCGCGACCGCCGGCGTCGCCATCTGCATCATGATGACCGCGATGAGCGCGACCGCGTCGGTGAAGCGCAGCAAGGAAGCGCGCTTTGCGGCGATCGAGGTCGCCGATGAAGCGCAGATCGTCGCCGATTTCGCCAAGTACCTCGCGGATGAAACTGCAAGCGTGCGCGAGGAGATGACCGCGCCGCGCCTGAAGCCGGCGCCCCTGACCGCCGACATCGTCACAAAGAGCTCGCCGATCGCCGATCTGGTCGACTTCGATTTCTCGAACATCGAAATCGCCAAGCTCGACGGCGAGGAACGCACCTGCCTCGCGCAGGCGATCTATTACGAAGCGCGCAGCGAAAGCCGCGTCGGCCAGCTCGCGGTCGCCGATGTCGTCCTCAATCGCGTGTCGAGCCCGGTCTATCCCGACACCATCTGCGAGGTCGTTTATCAGGGCTCGGAGCGTCGGACCGGTTGCCAGTTCTCGTTCACCAGCGACGGCTCGATGAAGGCGCGGCTGAACGAGCGCAAATGGCGCGAGTCGGAAATGCTGGCGGGCGCCGTGCTCGCCGGCATCAGAAAGCCGGTCAGCCGCAACGCGACCCACTACCATGCGGATTACGTCTCGCCGCCCTGGGCCGACACGCTGACGCCGACCGCGGTCATCGGCACGCATAAATTCTACCGCTTCCCGAGCCGCACGATCGTCGCGGCGGCGCCGGCGGCGATGTAGGTCGCCGTGCGGCGATTTCTCCGATGGCGCGAATTCTTGCGCGCAACATCCGTATTGCCTGCGCCTCCGCCGGTGGTTTGAATCCCGTCCGCAAGCGGATCGTTGCGTTTTTGTCCGCATAATCCGCAATCCCGGATTTCCCGGCATGGGGGCGCTGGCGCCGCCCTTTGGGGCGTCGCAGAGAGACCCTCGTCGGCTGTCCGAATGATCCAGTTCCTGTCTCCTTCTCCAATTCGTGCCGGCATTGCCGCAGGACGGCCGGCCGGGCGGCAAGGTTCGACGCTGGCGGCGATCATAAGCCCTGCCGGAAGGAGGGGGATAAGTCGGGGGATAACTCGGTCCGATCGGATCAAGTCTATGTTTTCATTGTGATATTTTTTCCCCGACCGGTTGTTGTTTGCGCGCAGGGCTCGCGCGTCGCGCGACCCGGACATGCTCCGTATACGGAGTTACAGGGGACCTGGCCGCCTGGCGGCCCCGGCGGCGGCGTTTTGGAGCGGGCGCTCACGCGGCCCGCGCCCAAGGTTGCTTTCCGCGCCCGGCTCGCCATAGTCCATGGCCTTTTCGGGGGCCGGGCGGCGAGGGGTTCAGGACTGCATGGAATTTCCATTTGATGTCGCCGCGATCGGGCCGCGCGGCCAGAGCGCGATCGGGCTTGTCGCGTTCACGCTGATCGCCTGGCTGTTTTCAACCCACAAGCTGCGCTTTCCGATCATTGCGGCGGCATGGACGATCGCCGCGCAGATCGCGATCGCGGCGCTGCTGCTCTATGTGCCGCCGGCGCGCGAGGCGCTGGCCAGCCTGCAGGTCGCGGTCGAGGCGCTGCAGATGGCGACGAAAGCCGGCACGTCCTTCGTCTTCGGCTATCTCGGCGGCGCCGAGGCGCCGTTCGAGGTGAAGAACCAGGGCGCAATGTTCAATTTCGCGTTTCAGGCGCTGCCGCTGCTGATCTTCTTTTCCGGCCTGTCGGCGCTGCTCTGGCACTGGGGCGTCCTCAAGATTTTCGTCAAGGGTTTCGCCTTCCTGCTCGAAAAGGTTTTCTGCGTCGGCGGCGCCGTCGCGCTGTCCTCCGCCGCCAACACCTTCCTCGGCCAGACCGAGGCGCCGCTGCTCATCCGGCCGTTCCTGTCGAAGGTCACGAGAGCCGAACTCTTCATCATCATCACCGGCGGCATGGCGACCGTCGCGGGCTCGGTGATGGCGGTCTATGCGATCATCCTCGCCGAGGTCGATCCCTCGATCCTCGGCCACATCATTGTCGCCTCGATCATCTCGGTGCCGGCGGCGATCTTGATGGCGCAGGTGATGATGCCCGAGGAAAAAGGCGTGACGCCGACCCCGGCGAACGCCGCCGATGATTTCAAATATGCGAGCTCGATGGACGCATTCGTGCGCGGCGTCACCGACGGGCTCGGCCTTTATCTCAACATCATCGCGTCGCTGATCGCCTTCACGGCCTTCGCCGCGCTGGTCAACATCATGCTGTCGGCGGCGCCCGACGTTTTGGGCGCGCCCTTGTCGCTTGAGCGCATCCTCGGCTGGATCTTCGCGCCGCTGATGTGGCTCGCCGGCGTGCCTTGGTCGGAAGCCTTCAGCGCCGGCTCGCTGATGGGGATCAAGACGGCGGTCAATGAACTCGTCGCCTATGTCGAGCTTGCAAAGCTCGGTCCCGAGCAATTCAGCGAGCGCAGCTTCCTCATCGTCGTCTATTCCCTGTGCGGCTTCGCGAATTTCGCCAGCCTCGGCATCATCATCGGCGGCTTCACAGCGCTGGCGCCGGATCGCCGGCAGGACGTCATCGAATTGGCGCCGCGCGCGCTGATCTCGGGAACGCTCGCGACCTTGATGACCGGGGCGGTGATCGGATTGATCTGGGTCGGCTGACGCCGCTCGGCCAGCTGTTCAACGTCGACCCCGCACGGCTGGTCGCAAGCGCCTTCTCCTTGCGCCCGCAACCGTGCGATCACGCCGGGAAGTACCTGTCCAACGCATGCCGGGGCGCCCATGACATCAAGGTCCAAGCTGGAGGAATTCCGTCCGCCGACAAAGCTCAAGCTTGCGGCAATGTGGACGTCGCTGATGTTTCTCTACGTTTATGGCGATTACTTCAACATGTATTCGCCAGGAAAACTCGAGACCATGGCGGCGGGAAATGTCGGACCGGTCGACGCATCCGACGCTGTCGGCATGCTGGCGATCTCGATGATGATGGCGATCCCGGCGCTGATGATCGCGCTGTCATTGCTCCTTCCTGCCGCTCCGTCGAAATGGCTGAACGTCCTTTTCGGTCTCGTCTATGCGGCCATCCTCGCCGCGACCTTGCCTGGCGCGCCGCTGTTCTATCTTGGATATGGCGCGATCGAGATCCCGCTGTCGCTGTTGATCGCGTGGACGGCGCTCGCCTGGCCGCGCACCCAGGGAGTTGAACAGTGACCGTAAAGATGCAGGGCCGCCTCGCCGGACTGGTCTATCTCGGCGTCGTGTTGACCGGAATTTTCTCCCTCGCCTATGCGCCCGGCAGACTGTTTGTCGAAGGCGACGATTCGTCGACTGCGGCGGCGATCGCCGGGAATGTCGGCCTCTTTCACGCCGCGAATGTCGCCGCCCTTGCGATGTGCGCGTTTTTCCTCGCTCTGCCGTTTGCGCTGGCGCGGTTTCTTGCGCCTTACGGCCGGAACGCGTCGCGGCTGATGATCGCCTTCGTCGCCGCGAGCGTTCCATTCTCGCTGCTCGCGATCACGCAGCATATTCAACTCGCACTGCTTGCCGGAGGGGGCGACTTGTCGCCAGATCGCGTTGCCGCCGGCATTGCCGCCTATGACAAGTGGATGGACGTCGCCTCGATTTTCTGGGGGCTCTGGCTCGCGCCGCTTGGCTGGCTGATCCTGAGGTCCGGCGCGATCCCGCGCATTCTCGGCGTCATGCTGATTCTCGGCTGCATTGAGTACCTAGCCGGGTATTTCGGGCCCATGATTGACGAAGGATACAAGGACTCGCTTATGCAGAGCCTTCTGTCATGGACAAGTTCTGTCGGCGAGATCGGAACCTGCCTTTGGCTAATCATCATGGGCGCGCGCGGATCGACGGCGAATTGACAATCGACGCTGGCGCGTGTGTCTTCCCGCGATGACCAAAAGCTGGAAAAAGGGCGTCTGCCATTGCGGCGCCGTCGCCTGGGAGGCGGAGACCGACGACGATGTCGTCATCGACGCCTGCAATTGCTCGATCTGCGCGATGACCGGCTTTCTGCACCTGATCGTGCCGCAATCGCGCTTTCGCCTCGTCAGCGGCGAGAAAGCGCTGACGACTTACACGTTCAACATCGGCGTCGCGAAGCATCTCTTCTGCAAGCTTTGCGGGATCAAGTCGTTCTACGTGCCGCGCTCCAACCCCGACGGCTATTCGCTGAATTTGAACTGCATGGACCGCGCGCAGTTCCGTTCAGTCGAAATCAGGCCATTCGATGGACTGAACTGGGAAGCGAATGCGGGGCACCTCGCGCATCTCTCGAAAGACAAATAAAATGCTCTTGAACAATTCAAGCAGGTAACGAATACTTCATTTCCATTCGCGGCAAGGGGGTTAAGATGAAAAAGTTTGCTTTGGCAGTAATATCGGTATTTATTGCTTCGTGTGCCACAAATAAAGGTACAGTAAACAGTTTCGTAGATCCGTCATTTACAGCGACTTCTATACAAAGTGTCGCAATATTTCCTATTCGAAACACTCGAGCTGCGCCTGCTGAAGCGAGGCAGATTAACCGACGAATTGCGCTAACGCTTCAGCAGCAGAATCCTAGCGTTTTGCTGATAAACGAGACCGAAGCGTCAGAAAAGATTGACGATGCGGGATTGGGTTCCGATTGGGCGGATTTTGTAACTGGGTTCGCCGCCAGCGGTATTCCAGACGTGAAGAAAATCCGCGAAATTGGAGCCGCTATCGGAGTTGATGCGATCTTGCAGGGCGAACTCGTTTCAGTTCAGCAAGCAGATGGTGTTTATGGCGGAAATCGGGGAACGACGCGTGTCACTGTGCGCTATACGCTTTTAGACGCGCACGATGGTCGCTTACTTTGGGAGACTTCAGCCGAAGGGCGCAGGGAGACTGCAACTACATTGCAAGGCGCGCCGCCAATTATGGAGGCGGTGGATTTGGCCGTTGATAAGATTTTGGGTAATCTCCCAACTTTGAATTCGAGGTAGAAATAGCAGCAGGCTTCCGCAAAGATCGAAGTGCGACGAGTTTTCGAGAACTCGTCTCGGAGATCCGCTCCTGCCGCCTTTGCGTCGACAAGCCGCGCGGCGCGCCCTTGCCGCATGAGCCGCGCCCGGTGCTGCAGGCGTCGTCAACGGCGCGTCTCGCGATTTTCAGCCAGGCGCCG
>JBGSNB010000377.1:0-2816 GCA_041739835.1 Parvularculaceae bacterium
CGGCGTTCGCCTGCGCCGCATCGGCGGCGAGCGCGCCCGCTTCGACCAGCGCCCGGTATCGCGGAAGGGGACCCCTCATCGACGCGTCTATAGACACAAGCGAACGTCCCCGTCACCAGCCCCGTCACCAGCCCCGTGACCAGCCCCGTCAGCGGCGCCCGTCACCCGCCCGCTGGAAACTTCGTCCGGGTCGCGTTGGCGAAGGCGACAAGCGAGAGCATCACCGGAACCTCGACTAGAACGCCGACAACCGTCGCCAGCGCGGCGCCTGAATCAAGCTCGAACAGGCTGATCGCGACGGCGACCGCAAGCTCGAAGAAATTCGACGTGCCGATCAGGGCGCAGGGCGCAGCGACCGCGTGCGGCACGCGCCACAGGTAGGCGGCGGCGTAGGCGACCGCGAAGATCGCATAGGATTGAATGATGATCGGCGTCGCCAGCAGCGCGATCAGGATCGGCTTTGCGAGGATGGTCTCGCCCTGAAATCCAAAGAGCAGCGCGACGGTCGCCAGCAGCCCGAAGACGGAATACGGCTTGATCCGCGCCGTGAACGCCTCGACGGCGCCAGCCTTCCCTTGCAGGCGGCGGCGCACGGCGGCGCCGGCGGCGAGCGGCGCAAGCACATAGAGGCCAACCGAAAGCAGGAGAGTTTCCCACGGCACGACGATTTTGGTCACGCCTAAAAGAAACGCAACGATCGGCGCGAAGGCGAACACCATGATCGCGTCATTCACCGCAACCTGCGCCAGCGTATAGGTCGCATCGCCCCTGGCAAGCTGCGACCAGACGAACACCATCGCCGTGCAAGGCGCGGCGCCGAGCAGAATGAGGCCAGCGATATAGCCGTCGGCGTCAGCAGACGGAATGAAATCCGCGAACAGCGACCGGAAGAACAAGACGCCGAGCGCCGCCATGGTGAACGGCTTGACCAACCAGTTGACGACAAGCGTGATGATCAATCCCTTCGGCCTCTCGCCGACCTCGGCGAGGCTTGCAAAGTCGACATTGACCATCATCGGGAACACCATCGCCCAGATCAGCGCTGCAACGATGAAATTCACATTCGCATATTGAAGTTGCGACAACGCCTCGAAGGCGTCGGGCGCGACATTGCCAAGCGCGAGCCCAGTCAGAATGGCCAGCGCGACCCAGACCGACAGATACTTCTCGAAGACGCCCATGACGGTTGACCGTCAGCGAGGTTGTGCGGCGAGGAAGGCGTCGATCGCCTGCCTGATGTCTGCGAAGACGCGCTCGAATGCGGCGCGCTTGCTCGCGTGGCTTCCGGTTGCTGCGGCGGGGTCTGGAAACGACCAGTGCAGCTTCTGCGGCGCGACGCCGCCGCGCGTCGCCCAGATCGGGCAGACCTCGCCGGCGGCGTTGTCGCAAACCGTAATGACCACGTCCATGATCGGCGCTGTCGGCGCCGAAAACTCTTCCCAGCTCTTGGATCGCGGCGCGCCGGGATTTATTCCGTACGCCAACAAGGTCTCAAGCGCGACGGGGTTCGGCGCGCCGGTCGGCGTCGAGCCCGCCGAAAACGCGCGCCAGCGAGGCGCGCCGACGTGGTTCATATAGGCCTCGGCCATCACCGATCGCGCGGAGTTGCCGGTGCACAGGAACAAGATATTGCGCGACTTATCCGCAGCAGGCATTCTTCGTTCCCGCGATCGCGTTTGGAACCGTCAGCGGCGCGGGGTCAGCCCCGAATGACCGACTGTCGGCGAAGGTGTGATAAAGCTCCCATTTCGTGCCGTCAGGCGATGCGGTCCAGTATTTGTTGCTGCGCGCGTAGCAGCAGGTCGCGTCAGCCTCTTCCTGCAGACCGATTTCGGCGTGCTTCAGGCGCCCGGCGATCGCCTCGAGGTCCGGCCGCGCATCGGTTTCAATGCCGACATGATCGACGCCCGCCGCGCCGCCGCGCGCCGAGATCGCGATGTTGGCGCGCGGGTCCTCGAGCATCCATTTGGCATAGTCTGCTTCGCGCTTGTCCGGCGCGCGTCCGAACAGCGCCGAATAAAAGTTCACCGATTGCTCGATGTCGCTGACCTTAAGATGCACATGCAGACGGTTCATTGGACTTCTCCTTGATGATGTAGGGGCCGCACAGCCGCGGATCGCCCTGGCAGCAATCGGCCATCAGGAAATCAACGATCCTGCGGATGCCGCCATAGTCGGCGGCGTAGAAAACATGACGCCCGTCCCTGCGCGAAGTGATGAGGCCGGCGTTCGCAAGTTCCTTCAGGTGGAACGACATGGTCGGCGGCGCGACCCCAATCGCCTCGGCGAGCGCACCGGCGGCGAGCCCGCACGGTCCGGCCGTCACCAGCCGTCTCAATGCGTCGAGCCGGCTTTCCTGCGAAAGGGCGGCGAAGGCGGGCAAAGCGTCTTTTATTTCCATAATTCGATAATTATTGAAATATATAATCTTGTCAAGCGATCGCCTCGTCGACCGACGTCATGAATCTGCCCTGCCGCTCGGAGATGCCGGCCCGCGCCAACTCGGTGCGCATCGCCGGAGAGGCTGCGGAGATGACGACATCGACATTCCGCCTTCGCGCCTTGTCGATGAAGCTGCGGATCCCCTGCGCTCTGATGAATCGAGGAAGGCGGCCGCCTCGAAATCGAGCAAGAAGGTCTTTTCGCCGGCAAGTATCCGGTCGAGCGCGAGCCCAAGGCTCGCGGCCGAGCCTAAAAAGACCGCTCCTGAAATACGGTAGATCGCATAATCGCGTCAGGCGCTGGTGTCGACGCGGCTGCCGGTCGGCGGCGCGGGCGCCGGCTCGCCCGTCGAGACGATCACCATTGCGGCGCGC
>JBGSNB010000400.1:0-4462 GCA_041739835.1 Parvularculaceae bacterium
ATCTCCGACCGCCGGGCCAAGCTCCGCCTCCGCGGCGCCGGCGGGCGTAAGCGGCGCGAAGGCGACAAGAAGCGCAATGCCGATGGCGGCGAGGATGTTGCGGGGCGGCAATCCGGTCATGTTCGTTTTCCTTCGCGGCGTCGTATCCGATGATAGCAGGCCGGCGCCTCAACCGGCGATCACAATCTGCAGACGGGCCGCCGGTTGCGGCGCGCCGGGCCTCACGCTAAGCGGGAGGGCCATTTCTCGACAACTGGAGCCCGCGATGAACATCCACGAATACCAGGCCAAAGAGCTGCTGAAATCCTTTGGCGTCGCCGTCTCGAAGGGCGTCGCGGTCATGGACGCGAAGGACGCGCAAGCCGCCGCGACAACGCTCCCGGGGCCTCTTTATGTCGTGAAGGCGCAGATCCACGCCGGCGGACGCGGCAAGGGCAAGTTCAAGGAAGCGTCGGCCGGCGAAAAGGGCGGCGTCCGCCTCGCGAAGTCGCCGGCGGAAGCGGCGGAATTCGCCAAGCAGATGCTCGGCGCGACGCTGGTGACGAAGCAGACGGGCGAGGCCGGCAAGCAGGTGAACCGCCTCTATATCGAAGACGGCAGCGACATCGCGCGCGAACTCTATCTCTCGCTGCTCGTCGATCGCGGCAAGTCGCGCGCGGCGTTCATCGTTTCGACCGAAGGCGGCGTCAATATCGAGGAAGTCGCGGAAGAAACGCCGGAGAAAATCGTCACCGTGCATGTCGATCCCGTGACCGGGATCATGCCGCACCATGGACGGCGCATCGCCAAGGCGCTGGCGCTTGACGGCGACCTCGCAAAGCAATGCGGCAAGCTGGTCGCGCAGCTTTACAAGGCGTTCGTCGAAAAAGACATGGCGATGCTGGAGGTCAATCCGCTGATCGTGACGAAAGGCGGCGAACTCAAGGTCCTCGACGCGAAAGTCGGCTTCGACGACAACGCGCTCTTCCGCCACGCCGACATCATGGCGCTGCGCGATGAAACCGAGGAAGACCCCTATGAGCGCAAAGCCAAGGAATTCGACCTCTCCTATGTGAAGCTCGACGGCTCGATCGGCTGCATGGTGAACGGCGCGGGCCTCGCGATGTCGACGATGGACATCATCAAGCATTACGGGAGCGAGCCAGCGAACTTCCTCGACGTCGGCGGCGGCGCGACAAAGGAGAAAGTGACCGAGGCGTTCAAGATCATCACCTCCGACCCCAACGTCAAAGGCATATTGGTGAACATCTTCGGCGGCATCATGCGCTGCGACACAATCGCGGAAGGGATCATCGCGGCGGTGAACGCCGTCGGATTGAAAGTGCCGCTGGTCGTCAGGCTTGAAGGAACGAATGTTGAGTTAGGGAAGAAGATATTGGCGGAGTCTGGTCTCGCCATCACCCCGGCGGATGATCTGGAGGATGCGGCGGCGAAGATCGTGAAGGCGGTGGGGTAGTGCGTGGACGCGCTCGCCAAGCATTCGGCGAAGTTTGTCGAGGATCACTCAGGCCGAGCAGCATTTGCCGAAGCGACTAACCTTTTGGGGTGCGCGCTTCGGCACCCTGAAGGATTTCACTTTCGAGGATTTCTTGGCGAACACACATTATCAACTGCATTGCGTTTTGCGGTCCAATGCAGGCGATGGATCAAACTCAAGAAACTACCGAGCGTAAATTTAGTTTGCGCGTTGGAATTCGAAAAGGATGAAGAGCTTCCAGAGCTGCCACCTTGCGCCTCCACGCTAAAGCGCGCGCTGGACCAAATCATTCACAGCGAGCATGTGTTGATTACCGACGCCACGGCGAGATTGGTTGGCAAAAAAGCCAACAAGCGGACTGCCCTCCAACGAAAATACTATTCGCGGGGATCTCGGGCAGTCCTATTGCTGGCTGAAACTAATGACAATGCCTTGATAACAATTCCGTTGATCGTACTTCTTGATGCATATTTTCCACTTTTGCAGTCGCAGTCGCGAATCAACGATAATAAGCTGCCGAAATCTTGACTCTTGGCGTGTCGCACATAATATGTGCGGATGAAAAACCTGACGCTCAGGATCGACGAAAAAGTGCTGGCGGCGGCGCGCAAAGAAGCGGCGCTGCGCGGGACGACTGTCGCCAAAATCGTGCGGGAATATCTGACGGCTTACGCAGTCGCGCATTTGCCGGGCCCGGCGTCGGCGAAAGGTGCTCGGCATTCCCGCCGACAAGCCGTCGACGCGCCGGGCTTCGCCGAGCCGTCCCTTTCATATGAGGATCAGGCGGCGCTCGAAGAAACCGCCGCGCGCGCGCCGACGTTTGAGGAAATGACGACCGACACCGGCGCGCCGCCGGTTCCGGGTCATGACGCGTGGGTTCGCCGGCAAGTGCAGACGACGCTCGACAAGAAGAAAGCCGGCGCGCTCGAATATCGCGACTTCGACGAAGTGGCGGCGCGCTTTGGTTTCAATGCACGTTAGGTTCTCGGAAGATGCGGAAACCGATCTTGGCGCCATCTTCGATTACATCGCTGAACGCAATCCGACGGCTGCGCTGCGCGTGATGGATGCTATTGCAGCGTCGATCCGTCAACTTGAATCGTTTCCGCTGCTCGGCAGGCCGGGGAGAGTGACCGGGACACGCGAAATGGTGACGCCCGGCTGGCCCTATATCGTTTTTTATTCGCTGCCGGACGAATATCATGTCGATATCGAGCGTGTTCTGCACGGCGCACAAATATGGCCGCTGGAAAACGCCGAATGACCGCCCGCGCCGACTTCACCTTCCTCCACCCCCTCCGCGTCCGCTGGTCGGAATGCGATGGACAGGGGATCGTCTTCAACGTCAATTATCTTCTCTATTACGACATCGCGATCTGGGAATGGACGCGGGCGCTCGGTTATCCGACATGGGACGTCGCGCCGGAATTCGTCACCGCGCATGTCTCGTCGGACTTCAAGGGATCGGCGGTCTTCGACGACATGATCGATGTCGGCGTTCGCGCATCGCGACTCGGAACGAAATCGCTGGAAGTCAGGGCCGCGGTCTTTCGCGGCGATGAACTGCTGAATGTCGGCAAGATCGTCTATGTGCATGTGAAAAAGGGAACGCGCGAGACCGCGCCGCTCGCCGGCGATTTCATCGAGCGCGTCATGGCGTTTGAAAAAACTGCGCCGCCCGGGAGGGGCCCGGGCGACGCGACGCATCCGCGAGGTTAACGGGGGAGTTGCGCGGAATTCGGATGGTCGCCGGGCGTCTACGACGCCCAGTAGCGATCGACCTTGTAATAGTCATAGGCGGCGTTGCGCGGGCCATAGCCGTCTTGCTCGGTCAATTCCTTGAGCGAGTGCGCCGGACCCTTGGTCAGTTGTTCCTTGGTGAAGGGCACGACATAGCCGTCTTTTTCCTCGTTGTAGTTGAGGCTGGCCCAGGGGATCGGGTGGTACTTTTCACCCATGCCGAGGAACCCGCCGAAGCCGACGACGCCATACATGATGTTGTTCGACTTCTTGTCGAGCATGATGTCCTCGACCTTCCCGATCTTTTCGCCAGTGGTGTTGAAAACCGACGTGCCGATGACATGTTTGGCGCCGATGGCGCTCGTATGACCGGAATCTGTCGTCATGAAAAATCTCCTGTTGCTGCGACCGTTCAAACAGCCTCCGCGGCGGTTCGTTCCGCTCCTAGATCGCTTTTCTTTTCGCGCCGTTTCCAGCCGTTCTGAACGGCGCTTCACAAGATCAGGGGTGACACCGGCGGCGCTTTCGCCGATCATGCTCCTGCTGCGACACTGAACCGGGAAATTCGCCAGGATGATCAGAAAACTCAATATCCGCGCCGCTTTCGACCGCATACCGGAGCCGTGGTCGCCGCATATCGCGGCGCGGGTTAATTCGCAGGAGGTGCGGCTTGCGAAAATTGAGGGCGCCTTCGACTGGCATCATCATGACGGCGTCGATGAATTGTTCTTCGTCGTCAAAGGACGTTTCACCATGCGCTTTCGAGATCGCGACGTCGCGATAGAAGAGGGCGACATGATCGTCGTCCCGGCGAATGTCGAGCACATGCCGGCCGCCGAAGAGGAATGCTGGATCATGCTGATCGAGGACGCCGGCACGCGAAACACCGGCGAAGAAGTCACGGCGCGGACGAAGACGGAACTGCCTGTGCTGTGAGGCGAAAGCCAAGGCCGAATTCAACGCCGGTCAGATACAAGGGAAAAAACCATGCGTTCGCTGATTCTTGTCGCTTTGCTGCTGGCGGTCGCCGCCTGTGCGCGGCGCGATGCGCCGCCGACGCTGGCGCTTGTCGACTGCGCGATTGACGGCGTCGAAGAAAAAGCCAAATGCGGCGCCCTCGAGGTTCCTGAAAACTGGGACGAGCCGCAGGGCCGGAAGATTTCACTCAACGTGATCGTCGTCCCGGCCGCGAAGGCGACAGGGCGCGCGCCCTTGTTCGATCTCGCGGGCGGGCCGGGCGTCGCG
>JBGSNB010000412.1:0-2020 GCA_041739835.1 Parvularculaceae bacterium
TGCGCCGCCGCCAGCAGGCGATCGAATTCGCCGGACATTCCGAGCGCAGGCATATCAGTTGTCATTCACTTTTGATTCAACTTATACGGGTATTTCTGTCGGGATATGGTTAAGGGAGCGTGAAGTGTCGACAGACCTCTCCATTTTCGCGATCGCCGGGGCGAAGGCGCGCCATGCGGCGGCGCGCCAGGCGCAGATCGCCGAAAATGTCGCGAACGCCGACACGCCGGGCTACCGCGCCAAGGACATCGAGCCGTTCGACACGACGCTCGCCCGCGCCGCGCGCGACGGCGGAGAATTCCGTGCACGGACGACCGAAAGTCTCGGCGCCGCCGCGCCGAACGGCAACACGGTCTCGCTCGAAGACCAGATGATGCGCGCGGGCGGGGCCAAGCGCGACCATGAATTCGCCACCACCATCTATGCGAAGTCGCTCGCCATGCTGCGTGCAGCGCTCGGAAGGAGCCGGTAGGCCGTCATGAACGCCTTTGCGAAAATCTCGGCGATCGTCTCCTCCGGCCTCAAGGCGCAGGCCTACCGGCTGCAGCTCGCGTCCGAAAACCTCGCCAATACCGACACGCATGGCTATCGGCGCAAACTTGTCGCCTTCGACGCGGCGATGGACAGCGAGACTGGCGCCGCTCTCGTGCGCGTCAGCCGCGTCATGCTCGACCCGAAAGAAGGCGCGCGCCTCTACGACCCCTCGCACCCGCTCGCCGACGACAGCGGCCATGTCGAAATGTCGAACGTCAATCTGATGACCGAGCTTGCCGACGCGCGCGAGGCGAACCGCAGCTATGAGGCGGGGCTGCAGATCGTGCGCCAGGCGCGCGACATGTATGCCGGCCTCATCGACATCCTCAGACGCTAGGAACTCCCGCCATGAAACTCCAGTCCTTTGAAGCCGCGCAATCCTACGGCCTCGCGAAATCCGTGCTGAACCCGCAAAAATCGCAAGCGCCGGACGCGACGCCGGCGGGCGGCGCCTTCGAGGCGCTGCACGCGCTCGCCGGCGCGATCGACAAGGGTGAAAAAGCGTCGGTCCAGTTCATGACCGGCGGCGCCGATCCCCATTCCGTCGTCGAGGCGATGGCGGCGGCGGAACTCGCGATCGAAACGGCGGTGACGATCCGCGACCGCGTCGTCGAAGCCTATCAGGAACTCCTGCGGATGCCGGTCTGAGGACGCCAGATGTCGGAACAGGCGATTGTCGATCTCTTGCGGGCCTTCCTCTGGGCAGGCGTCATCATGGGCGCGCCGTTGATGATCGCGGCGCTGATCGTCGGCGTCGTCGTTGGCCTATTCCAGGCGCTGACCTCGATCCAGGAAATGACGCTGACTTTCGCGCCGAAGCTCGTGGTGATGCTGGCCGTTCTCTGGCTGACCGCCGGCCATTCCGCGCGCATTTTGGTGTCGCTGTTCGATGACCAGATCATTCCCTTCATCATCGCCGGCTGACCGACATGGCGAACCGATCTCAAGCGGCCGCCTTGCCCCCGAATTCGTCGCTGATCGCGTTCTCATCGCTCGCCGCGCGCGGGCGATCGACGGCGATCATGGCGCTCGGGCTGATGGCGGTGATCGCGCTGATGGTGCTGCCGGCGCCGCCCTTTGTGCTGGATGTCGGGCTCACCTTGTCGTTCGCGATCGCGATCCTGGTCCTGACGGTCACGATCTTCATCGAGCGTCCGCTCGATTTTTCGGCATTTCCGACGATCCTGCTCGGCGCCGTCATGTTGCGCCTCGCGCTCAACGTCTCGTCGACGCGCCTCATCATCGGCGAAGGCCATACGGGCCCCGACGCCGCCGGCGCGGTCATCCACGGCTTTGCGATGTTCGTGATTGGCGGCGACATTCTCCTCGGCCTCGTGGTCTTCGGCGTCATCATGATCGTCAATTTCATGGTGATCACCAAGGGCGCCGGCCGCATGGCGGAGGTCGGCGCGCGATTTGCCCTCGACGGCATGCCGGGCAAGCAGCTGGCGATCGACAGCGACGTCGCCGCCGGCGCGATCTCGCA
>JBGSNB010000416.1:0-1569 GCA_041739835.1 Parvularculaceae bacterium
GCGCGCGGCGGTCGAAGGGATCCTCCTCAGACGGAGCGCCGCCGAGTTCGACCGGCGTCGCCGCGCCGGTGTTGGTGTTCGGCGCCATCGCCGAGATGTGCGCCGCGTACATGATGTAGAGACCGGCGGAGGCGGAGCGCGCGCCCTGCGGCGAGACATAGGTGGCCACGGGCGTCTCGGAAGCGAGGACCGCCTTGATGATCGTTTTCATCGAATCGACAAGCCCGCCGGGCGTATCGATTTCGATAACGATCAGTTCTTTTTTCGCGGCCGAGGCCCGCTCGATCTCGCGTTCGATATATTGGGCGTTCGCCGGCGTCACCGGGCCGTCGATGCTGAGGACAATTGCTGATTTCTGCGCGTCGCTGTTCTGGGCGAAGGCTTGCGCCAGCGCGGCGAGCAGAGAGAGCGCCAGCAAGAGCGTGAAGGCCATGAGGCCCGGGCCGCGCGTCATTTTGTTCGCCGCCATAACCCTCTTGCCCCTTTCGCCGGATCCCACCTCTCAAGATAGGCGGCGGCGGCGACGTTTCAATCTCAATTCGGCGACATCCGGCGACCGGGCGCGCACGCCGCCTCAATACGCCGCGATTTCAACAAGATAGTCGGCGCGCCGCAAATTCTCGATGATCCGGTCGAGATGGTCCTGGCCCTGGGTGTCGATCGTCACGTCCATGCAGGTCATTTTCGCCGGCAGGTCCGAATAGGTGCGGTGGTGGCCGACATCGATCACATTGCCGTCCTGCTCGGCGATGATCGTCGCGACGCGAACAAGCTGTCCCGGCATGTCGAGAAGCTGGACGCGCAACCGCGCGAGGCGCCCCGACCGCGCGAGGTCGCGCATCAGGATCATCGACAACAGCCGCGCATCGATATTGCCGCCGCACAGGACAAGCCCGACGGTGCGGCCGGCGAAGCGCTGCGGATCGGAAAGGACGGCGGCGAGGCCGGCGGCGCCGGCCCCTTCGACGAGGGTCTTTTGTTCATTCATCAGCATGCTGAGCGCCCGTTCAAGAACGCGCTCCTCAACCAGCACGATATCGTCGACATGGTCGGCGATCAGCCGCCGCGTCAGCCGGCCGGCTTCCTTCACCGCGATCCCCTCGGCGAGCGTGTTGCCGCCGACCGGGCGGTCGCCGCCGTCGATCGCATTTTTCATCGACGGGAACAGCGCCGCCTGCACGCCGATTATGCTGGTGTTAGGGGACAAGTCACGCGCCGCAAGCGCCATGCCTGAAATCAGGCCGCCGCCGCCGATCGGAACGATCAGCGCATCGAAGGACGGGCCCTCCTCAATCATCTCAACGGCGATCGTCCCCTGCCCCGCGATGATGTCGGGGTCGTCGAACGGATGCACGAAGACCAGCCCGCGCTCGGCGCACAGCGCGTCGGCCTTTTCGCGCGCCTCCTCGAAACTGTGCCCGGCCAGAACAACCTCGGCGTCGAGCGCTTTTGTTTGCCGCACCTTCACGTCAGGCGTCGTCGCGGGCATGACGATCGTCGCCGGAACGCCGAGCGCCTTGGCGTGGCGCGCGAGGCCTTGCGCGTGATTGCCGGCGGACGCCGCGATGA
>JBGSNB010000417.1:0-1872 GCA_041739835.1 Parvularculaceae bacterium
GCGCGCGGCGGCGCCGGCGGCGAGCGGCGCGACCACATAGAGGCCGACCGACAACAGCAAGGTCTCCCACGGCACGACGATATTGGTGACGCCGAGAAGAAAGGCGACCAGCGGCGCAAAAGCGATGACCATGATCGCATCGTTCACGGCGACCTGCGCCAGCGTATAGGTCGCATCGCCTTTGGTCATCTGCGACCAGACGAACACCATTGCGGTGCAAGGCGCGGCGCCGAGCAGGATGAGGCCGGCGATGTAGCCGTCGGCGTCGGCTTGCGGAATGAAGTCCGCGAACACCGACCGGAAAAACAGAACGCCGAGCGCCGCCATGGTGAACGGCTTCACCAGCCAGTTGACGACCAGCGTGATGATGAGGCCCTTCGGCCTCTCGCCGACCCTCGCAAGGCCCGCAAAGTCGACATTGACCATCATCGGAAACACCATCGCCCAGATCAGCGCGGCGACGACAAAATTCACATTCGCATATTGAAGCCGCGACAGCGCCTCGAAAGCGCCCGGCGCGATATTGCCGAGGATGAGCCCCGCCAGAATGGCGAGCGCGACCCAGACCGAGAGATATTTTTCGAAGAGGCCCATGATTATCGCATTTCAGCGCGTCTGGTCGGCGAGAAAAGCGTCAATTCGCCCGCAAATGTCGGCAAAGACCGCTTCAAACACGGCGCGCCTTTCGGCGTCGCTTCCCGTCGCCGCGGCCGGATCGGGGAACGACCAGTGAAGTTTTTCAGGCTTGCGCCCGCCGCGCAGCGGCCAGATCGGACAGATCTCGCCTGCGGCGCTGTCGCAGACCGTGACGATGACATCCATGGCCGGCGCCGACGCGGCCGCAAACTCGTCCCAGCTTTTCGATCGGGGCGCATGCGGGGTTATTCCGTAAGCAGACAATGTGGCGATCGCCAGCGGATTAGGCCGCCCGGTCGGCTTTGACCCCGCCGAAAAAGCGCGCCAGCGCGGCGCGCCTTTGAATTTCATATAGGCCTCCGCCATGATCGAACGCGCCGAATTTCCGGTGCAAAGAAAGAGAATGCGTCTTTCGTTCGTGGTCTGCGCTTGCATCCGGCGATGTCTCCGTCTTTCGATTGGATCGGGTCAAACGACGAACACTGGCGCGAAGCCGCCGCCGGGCGTCCTGAAATTCGTCGTCTGCCCCTGATAGAGCCGCGCCGCCGCGAGCAGCAGGGCGCCGTCATACGTATAGAGACGGATGTCGAATTTTCGATCTTCACTGACGCCGTCGACCTTGGCCGTGCGCCCGGCGGGCCGGGCGAATTCCTGCGCGATATAGCCGCCTGCGACAATGTGCGACCAGACGGTCCGGGTGATCTTGTCGCCGCGATAGACGGCTTTTGAGCCGAAGCCGCCGACCGGCTTGAAATAGAATTTTCCTCGCGACGCCCAAAGACCGACGGCGTTGGCCGCGTCGACTTCGACAGCGGGGGGGATGAGCGCCAGCGCGCCGGCCTGAATTGGGTCAAGGCCAAGGCCGCGCACAAAGTCCCGGTCGCTGAGGCGGACGAGGTTTCGCTTGTCGGCGAACAGCGCGTGATGGCGCGGCGAGGGCGTGATGACGGCGCCGCCGGTCTCGTAAGCGGCGGCGAGCGCGGCGTGCGACGGCGATGTCAGGCTGAAATCGGTGACGCGATTATAGACGAGATCGACCGCGCGCCCCCCGGCGAGCAGCCGACCTTCGGAATAGTCGAGGTCCGCCGCATCGACAATTGTCGCCTCGACGCCATGCGTTTCGAACAGGCGGCGCGCCAGCAGGAACTCCGGGTACAGAAATTGCGCCGCCGGCGCGTCGTCGACGAAGGCGACGCGGCGCAGGTCTTGTGCGCCGCGCTGGCGCCGCCATTCGCT
>JBGSNB010000436.1:0-2623 GCA_041739835.1 Parvularculaceae bacterium
GCTGACCGCCGGGAGACCCGCGCCGTCGCTCGGCGAGGTCTTGCACGCACTCGGCCGGCAGGAGAGCCTTGCGCGCCTCGCCGATGCGATAGCCTATCGGGAACAATGAGTTGGCGTGTTTAGGGGTCCGTAAATCCGGCAATCATAGGTTGCGCAAGCCAGTCTGGAAACTGAGACGTTTCCCTCTATGATCGCAACGCAACAATTATGACGCATCGCACAAAAGGAGCGACGGCATGGACAGCAAGCTGAAGCCCGCCGGCAAGATGACGCTGACTTATAACGGCAAGACCACCGAATTGCCGGTGTTCAGCGGCTCCCACGGCCCGAATGTCGTCGATTTCCGGCGCTTCTATGCGGACACCGATCTTTTCACCTTCGATCCCGGCTTCACGTCGACCGCAAGCTGCGAGAGCCAGATCACCTTCATCGACGGCGAAGAAGGGATTCTCCTCTATCGCGGCGTGCCGATCGAGCAGCTCGCGGAGAATTCGAATTTCCTCGAAGTCGCCTATCTCCTCCTCCACGGCGAACTTCCGACCGCGACGCAAGCGAAGGAATTCGATCACGCGATCACCAATCACACGATGGTGCATGAGCAGCTGAAGACTTTCTACAACGGCTTCCGGCGCGACGCGCACCCGATGGCGATCATGGTCGGCGTCGTCGGCGCCTTGTCTGCCTTTTACCACGACTCGACCGACATCAACGATCCTATGCAACGGCGCATCGCCAGCCATCGCATGATCGCCAAGATGCCGACGATCGCGGCGATGGCGTACAAATATTCGATCGGCCAGCCCTTTGTCTTTCCGCGCAACGATCTCGATTACACTGAAAACTTCATGCGCATGTGCTTTGCCGTTCCGGCGCAGGAATATGTCGTTGACGCGGTGCTCGCCGACGCGCTCGACAAGATCTTCATCCTGCATATGGATCACGAGCAGAACGCGTCGACCTCGACCGTCCGCCTCGCGGGGTCTTCAGGCGCCAACCCCTTCGCCTGCATCGCGGCGGGCATCGCCTCGCTCTGGGGCCCGGCGCATGGCGGCGCAAACGAAGCCGCGCTCAACATGCTGGAAGAAATTGCGACGCCGGACCGCATTCCGCATTACATCGCCCGCGCCAAGGACAAGGACGATCCGTTCCGCCTGATGGGCTTTGGCCACCGCGTCTACAAGAACTACGACCCGCGCGCGAAAGTGATGCAGAAAGCCTGTCACGACGTGCTGAAGGCGCTCGGCATCAAGGATGACCCGATGTTCGAGGTGGCGAAGGAACTGGAGCGCATTGCGCTTTCCGATCCCTATTTCGTCGAGAAAAAGCTCTACCCGAATATCGATTTCTATTCCGGGATCACCCTGAAAGCTCTCGGCTTCCCGACGACGATGTTCACGGTGCTGTTCGCGCTCGCCCGCACCGTCGGCTGGATCGCGCAATGGTCCGAAATGGTCGAGGACGACAGCCAGAAGATCGGCCGCCCGCGCCAGATCTACACCGGCGCCGCGACAAGGCCCTATGTCCCGAAAGACAAGCGCTGACGCCGCACCGTCTTACTTTCCGAACATTGAGCCGAAGAAGTCGCCGTCCTTCCAGCGCGGCGCTTCGGGCGCATCGGCAAGCGTGCGCGCGATGCGGTAATTCAGCTCGGTGAAGCGCGCGAGCGCTTCATAATCGATCGGGCGCGACAGATCATCGGACGGCTTGTGATAATGATCCTTGAGGAAGCTTTCGAACGCCTCTTTGCCGCCATTGGCGAAGCCCGTCACCAGAAACACCGCCGGCACGCCCTGCTTGACGAAACTGAAATGGTCTGACCGAACGAACAGGTTTTGTTGCGGTATGGGGTCGGGCGACAGCGCGATTCCCATCGACTGCGCCGCGGCGCCGACCGCCTCGCCGATCGTCGTGCGCTCGGCGCCGAAGGCGATGACATCGGTGAATGCATAAAGCGCAATCGGCATATCGAGATTGACGTTGGCGACAATGCGTCCGCGGCCGAACGCCGGATTGCGCGCCAGATAATCTGAGCCGATCAGTCCCTTTTCCTCCGCCGTCACCGCCGCGAAGGCGATCGTCCGTTTCGGGCGTTTGCCGGACGCTGCAAAGGCTGCGGCCGCTTCAAGCATCACGGCGACGCCGCCGGCATTGTCGAGCGCGCCATTGTTGATCGCATCCTCGCCCGGCTTGGCCGTTCGCGAAACGCCGATATGGTCAAGATGCGCGGTCAGCAGAATGACTTCGCGCCTCAGTTTCGGGTCGGACCCCTCAATGAGCCCAATGACATTGGCGCTACGCAAATCTGAATGCGTCGAGGCGCCGGCCAATGTTGCGGATTTCGACAACTCGAATCCGTTCGGCGCGCCCTTGCCCTGCGCCTCGAACGCCCGGAGGCCGTTGAAGTCGACCGCTTCGCCGGCGAACAGTTTTTCGGCGCCGGCCGCGTTGAGAAAGGCGCTCACCTTGATCCCAGGCGCCGCCGTCAACGCGCGTCCATCGGGTCCGATCGCGGCGATGCCCGGATTGGCGGCGCCGGCGACCAATCGTGACCATGGCGGCGCCCGTTCCGAGGTCGCCTGGCTCGGGATTGTCAGTACGCCGACGGCGCCCCGCGCGGCGGCAG
>JBGSNB010000465.1:0-3916 GCA_041739835.1 Parvularculaceae bacterium
GCGGTCTGCGCGGCGCCGGAAGAGGTCTTTCGTCTGCTCGACCCGTCGCGCGGCGGCAATCGCTGGACGCGGCGCGGCGATCGCCTCGCGGTGGTCGATGCGGCGAACGGCCTCTATCGCCTCTTTGACCAGCGCATACCCGAAGAGCCGTTTCTCATTCAGGTGAACGAAGCGAGGCCCTTCGCCACGATCTCGACGACGGCGGTCGGCGATGGCGGCGCGCCGATTGGCGCCTTCGCGCGATCGATGAGCCGCTATGACATCACGCCGACGCCGCAGGGCTGCCTCGTCTCCCTCGTCGAGAAGTCGATCTTTCTCGACGGGCTCTCGGCGCGCGACGTCGCGCGGCACGCGTCGATGATGGGCAAGGGCGTTGCGAAGGACCTCTCCCGCCTCAAGGAAGAAGCGGAAGAAGCCGGCGCCGCGCCCGCCATGTCGCGCGCGTAAACGTCCGACGCCGGCGCACGCTCTATTCGCCCTTCGTCACCGGAAACCCGCGATCGCGCATCAAGGCTTCGACCTTCGCGTCGGCGCCGCGGAACTTGCGATAAGCCTCCGCCGGGTCGATCGCGTTGCGCGGCGCGAAGAGATTGTCGACGAGGCTCCTGGCGAGTGTCTTGTCGTAATAGCCGCCGGGCGCCGCCTCAAAGGCTTCCGCCGCGTCGGCGGTCAGGACATCCGCCCACATATAGCCGTAATAGCCCGCCGAATAGCCCTCGCCCGAGAAGATGTGCCCGAAATGCGGCGAGCGGTGCCGCATCACGATTTCGCTCGGCATGCCGAGCTGGCGGAGCGTCTCGCGCTCGAATTTGTCGGGGTCGATGTCGGCCGGATCGGTCATGTGGAAGCGCATGTCGATGAGCGCCGAGGCGAGATATTCCGTCGTCGAGAAGCCCTGGTTGAAATTCGCCGCCGCCTTGATTTTGGCGACGAGGTCCCCCGGCATCGGCTCGCCGGTCTGGTAGTGAACGAGGAAGCGCGAAATCACCTCGTCGGTCGGCAGCCAGCGCTCAAGCAGCTGCGACTGGAATTCGGTGTAGTCGCGCACCCCGCCGTTCAGCGTCGGATAATCGACGCGAGACGACAGCGCGTGCAGCGCGTGACCGAATTCGTGGAAATAAGTTTCCGCGTCATCCCATGAAATGAGGACGGGCTCACCCGGCGCCGCCTTCACGAAATTCGAATTGTTCGACGACAGCACTGTTTTCTTGCCGTTGAAGGTTTCGTGGCCGCGATAGCTCGTCGCCCAGGCGCCGGAGCGCTTTCCCTGGCGCGCGAAAGGATCGAGATACCACAGGGCGATATGCGCGCCCGATGTCCTGTCGGTCACCTCCCAGACTTTCACGTCCGCATGAAAGACCGGCACGGCGCCTTCAGCGACCGGCGTGAAATTGAAGTTGAAGAGCTCGCCCGCGACGAAGAACATCGCCTCGCGCAGCCTGTTCAGTTCGAGATATTGCTTCACTTCGTCGGAATTGAGATCGTATTTCGCGAGGCGAACTTTCTCCGCATAGAAACGATAATCCCACGGCTCGATCCTGATTTTCGCGCCTTCGACGTCGGCGACCGCCTGCATGTCGGCGACTTCTTCCTTCGCGCGCGCGACGGCGGCCGGCCACACCGCCTCCATCAGCGCGATCGCCTGGTCCGGCGTCTTCGCCATGCGGTCTTCAAGCCGCCATGCCGCATAATTTTCATAGCCGAGCAGGCCGACGCGTTCGTCGCGCAGCTTCAGGATTTCGGCGATGATCTCGTTATTGTCGAATTCGTCGCCATTGTCGCCGCGATCGTAATAGGTGCGCCAGATCCTCTCGCGCAGCGCGCGCTCGGTCGAATAGGTGAGGAACGGGTCCATCGAGGAGCGCGTGTTGGTGATCGCGTATTTGCCCTTTTGCCCGCGCGCCTCGGCGGCGGCGGCCGCCGCCGTGACGAGCGAAGCGGGCAGGCCGCCAAGCTGCGCCTTCGTCAGATAGGTGACGTAGTTCTCCTCGTCATGCAGGACATTGTTGGCGAATGTCGTGTGCAGCTCGGCGAGGCGCTTTTCGATGGCGCCGTAGCGCTCTTTCGCAACGCCGATGAGCGTCGCCCCGTCGCGCGCAAAGCCGTCATAGACAAGGCGCACAAGCCGCTGCTGATCGGGCCGCATCTTCTTGACGCGCGGGCTTTCATAAACCGCCTTCACCCGCGCAAACAGCGCCGCGTTGCCCGTGATCTTCGAATTGAATTCGGCGAGCTTCGGCGCCATTTCCTGCTGGATCGCGCGAAACTCCGGCGTCGACATGTTGCTGGACAAGATGCCGTAATAGGCGAAGACGTCGCCGAGCGTGCGCCCCGAATCCTCAAGCGCAAGGATCGTGTTCTCGAAGGTAGGCGCCGCCCGGTTGTTCGCGATCGCATCGATTTCCGCGAGGTTCATCGCCATGCCGGCTTCGAGCGCAGGCTTCAATTGCTCCAGATCCATCCGGTCGAAGGCGGGAACGCCCCCGTGTGGGCCGGTCCACGTCTTGAGAAAAACATTCGCGGACGGATCGACGTCGACCGACGCCGCGGCGGCGACGAGATCGGCCTTCGGCCATTGCGGGCCGTCCGGCGCGGTGGCGCAAGCGGAAACGGCGATGGCGGCGACGCTCGCCGTCAGGGTCAGGATCGGACGCATGGAGTTCCCTCTCTGATTTTGCGCTTATTGAAGCAGGCCTCGCCCGCAGACGCCACTAAATTTGCGGCGATGCGTTGGATGCGGACGATGAGTCGAGCGGCTTTCGGTGCGCAGGGCGTGCATCACCATAGCGAAATCGAGAGCTCATCCTCGTCAAAATCCTTGTCGAGCTGGAATTCGCCCTTCATCGCGGCGGAGATTAGGCATTTCGCCTCCGGCGCGTCTGTGTCGATGACAAGGATCTGGTAGCCGCCAAGCGCGAGACTGAGAAATTCAGATGACTGCGTTATGTGATGCTCGTTACGCAGCAAAGTGAAAAAACCTTGCGAATCCAGAAATGATCTCACAAGGATCACGTCAGTGCGTTCGAGAGCCCGATAGACTTCGACAAAAGCCGACATACCCCCCTTGCATGCGCGCGTAGAGACCGGCGGACGACGGACTACTCCGCCGCCGCCAGTTGCTCGGCCTTGTTCAAATCGACCGAGACGAGCTGGCTGACGCCGCGCTCGACCATGGTGACGCCGTAAAGGCGGTTCATCCGCGACATGGTCAGCGCGTGGTGGGTGATGATGAGGAAGCGCGTCTTCGTCTCCTGCGCCATCTCGTTGAGGAGGCGGCAGAAGCGCTCGACATTCGCATCGTCGAGCGGCGCGTCGACTTCGTCGAGGACGCAGACTGGCGCCGGGTTCGCCATGAACACGGCGAAGATGAGGGCGGTCGCCGTCAGCGCCTGCTCGCCGCCCGACATCAGCGACATCGAGGCGAGTTTCTTGCCCGGCGGCGAGGCGTAAATCTCAAGCCCGGCTTCGAGCACGTCTTCCGAATCGATGAGGCGCAACTCCGCTTGCCCGCCATTGAAGAGGCGCGTGAACAGCGACGAGAAATTGCGGTTGACCGTTTCGAAGGCGGCGTTGAGGCGCTCGCGCGCTTCGCGGTTGAGGCTGCCGATGGCGGCGCGCAATTTGCGGATGGCGCCGTCGCAATCCTCGCGCTCCTTCGTCAGGTCCTCGAGGCGCTGCGCCACTTCCTGCATTTCCTCGTCGGCGCGCAGATTGACGCCGCCGAGATTTTCACGCTCGCGCTTGTAGCGGTCGAGCCTGGCGTCGATATCGGCGCGCGAGGGAAGGTCGGCGCCTTCCTTGAACTCCGCAATCGCCGGCAATTCTTCCGGCGCCGCGCTGCAGGTCTCGTGCGCGATCGAGGCGGCTTCCTCGACGCGCGACATCGCGGCTTCCGCTTGCGCTTCCAGTCGCGCGC
>JBGSNB010000488.1:0-2733 GCA_041739835.1 Parvularculaceae bacterium
CCGCCTCTTCCTTTTTGGCGCAAGCGGCGAGCGCGGCGGCGATCGCCAGAATTGAAACGGCGGCGAGTTTTGTCTTCATCGGTTTTCCCCTGCGAGGTTTCGAGTGCTGCGTCGCGCCCAGCGATCCTTTAGCCGATTTCCCCTGAAAAAGCGACGCGCAGCGCTCTGTCGCCTTGACGCGGCCTCCGCCGCGCGAACAATGGCGCCGGCAATCAGCACCTCAAGGCGATCATGGCCGCTCCCGCAAATGTGATGGATGAAATCCGCTCGATCGTCGGGCCAAGAGGCGTCGTCGACCCCGAAGACTGGACGCCTTATGTCCGCGAATGGCGGCAGCGCTGGAACGGCCGGCCGACAATGGTCGTCGCGCCGGCCGACGCGCGAGAAGCAGCGCAGATCGTGCGCCTGTGCGCGCGCGAAAAAATCGGCGTCACGCCGCAGGGCGGCAATACCGGCCTCGTCGGCGGACAAATTCCGCTGAATGGCGAGATTTTGATTTCAATGAAGCGCATGCGGAAGATCCGCGACGCCGCGCCGCTCGACTATACGCTGACGGTCGACGCCGGCGTCACGCTCGCCGAGGCGCAGGCGGCGGCGGCCGGGGTGGATCGTCTGTTCCCGCTGTCGATCGGCTCGGAAGGCAGCTGCCAGATCGGCGGCGTCATTTCGACCAACGCCGGCGGCGTCAATGTGCTCCGCTACGGCAACACGCGCGATCTCGTGCTCGGGATCGAGGCGGTGCTGCCGAATGGCGAAATCTGGAACGGCTTGAAACGCCTGCGCAAGGACAATACCGGCTATGATCTGAAACAGCTGTTCATCGGCGGCGAGGGCACGCTCGGCATCGTCACCGGCGCTGTCCTGAAACTGTTTCCGCGGCCGCGCGAGCGCGTGACGGCGTTCATCGGTCTTGCCTCGCCGGACGCGGCGTTGGCGCTGCTGTCGCGGGCGCAGGGCGCCAGCGGCGGCAATGTCACGAGTTTCGAATTGTTGTCGCGGTTCTCGATCGAGCTGCTCTTGAAGCATATCCCGAACACGCGCGATCCGCTCAGCGCGGCCTGTCCGTGGTATGCCTTGGTCGAATTCTCTTCGGGCCGCGAAGGCGCCTTGCGCGCCGAAGTCGAGGAGATCCTCGCCGACGCGCTCGACGCCGGCGAAATTCGCGATGCGGCGATCGCCGAAAACGAGGCGCAGGCGGCGGCGTTCTGGCATATGCGCCATGCGATGTCGGAAGCGATGCGCCCGGAAGGCGCGCAGGCGAAATACGACGTGTCGGCGCCGGTCGCATCGGTGCCGGCCTTCCTCAGGGACGCCGACGCCGCCGTCGAAGCGATCTGCCCCGGCGCCCGCATCATCGCCTTCGGCCATATGGGCGACGGCAATATTCACTACGACGTGTTGCAGGCGCCGGGCGCATCCGCCGCCGACTTCGCCCGCGCGCAAGAAGCGCTCGAAAAGGCCGTTTACGACGTGATCGATCGCCATCAGGGGTCGATCTCGGCCGAGCACGGGGTGGGCCTTGCCCGCCGCGACGATATCGCGCGCCGCAAACAGCCGGCTGAAATCGCCATGATGCGGGCGGTGAAAGCCGCGCTCGACCCCGCCGGGATCATGAATCCGGGGAAGATGCTTTAGCGGCGAAGTTCTGTTAGAATTGACGCTTCATTGGGAGGGGCCGATGAAGCGCGTTCCTGGACTGATCGCCGCGATCGTGCTGACCGCCGGCTGCGAGCCGAAGCCGATTTTCAGCGACGATCCGATCGGCGGACCCTATTATCTCACTTCCGCGATCGTGACGGGCGGCTCGGGCCGGACGATCTGCTATGAGCGAAAGCGCGGCGGCTGCGACATCCGCGTGCCGCACAATGTCGTGAAAATCGGCGCCGACGACGCGTTCATCGCGGCGGAGGTCGCGCGCCCGACGGATCCCGCCGTCAAGGATTATTACCTGATCGTCCGCCTGTTCGACGCGCCGCGGGCGGACGGCGCGCGCTGCCTCAAGGCGGAGCGCAAGGCGGCGGCGGAAGCAAAGGCGCCGCTCACTTGCGCCAAACTCAAGACGCTCCCGAGCGACAAGGGATTTGAATCGACCTGCGCCGTGCGCGGGCCCTTCACGCGCCGCGAGTTCGACGCGCTGCGCCGCTGTCACTGCGTGCCGACGGCGCCAGGGTCAGGCAATTTGCGCTGCATTCCCGACGCCGACACGCCGGTGTAGAAGTCAGCCGCGCAGGTGCGAACCGCCGGTCAGTTCGATCGGGTCAGCGTCATTTCGAAAAACGGCGCCCACTCGCCAGTCTCGCCGCGCCGTTCGCCGGTTTCGACCCAGCGCCCCTTGTCATCGATGCGGATCACATACCGCGTGGTCGGCGCACTCCATTCAAATGCGCCGTCGTCCAGAAATCGCGCAGTGAAGTCGCCATAATGGCCGCTCGAATAGGACCGGAACGCATAGACGCCTTTCGCCTCGTCATACGAGATGACGGCGAACGCGGAAAATACCGGCCTTGATTGCGCCGGCGACGATCGCGCATAGCCGCGCCCGTCGATCAGCAGGATCGCGCCGTCGAGATTGGTCCTGATCGATTCCGTCTGGCGAAATTCGAAACGCCCGTTCGGCGACAGCATCGAGCCTTCGCCGGTCCATTCGCCGACCATGAAACCGAGCTTCGCGATCGCGGCTTTCTGCGCGGCGATGTCGGGCTGGCGATAAGCGGCCGCCGGCGCCGGTTCGGC
>JBGSNB010000496.1:0-3823 GCA_041739835.1 Parvularculaceae bacterium
CCGCGCCGACGGTCGGCGCACGGCCTCAGCCTGCTGACCCTGCGACGCTCGAGTCCCCGGAAAAAGAGCGCATCCTCTTTGAAGCGGACATGGTCACACGCCAGTCGGAGGCGACGCCGATCGTCGCCGAAGGCAATGTCCGCGCCTATTTCGGCGAGCGCTATTTGCGCGCCGACAAGCTTTCCTATGATCCGGCGACCGACATTGTCATCGCCGAGGGCAATGTCTCGATCACGGACCAGACGCTTGAGACCGTCTTCGCCGGCCGGGTCGAACTGACAGGCGATCTGAGGGACGGCATTGCCGAAAATTTCAGCGCGCTGCTGGAACAGAATGCGCGACTGGCCGCCGAATCCGCCGTACGCGAACAAGGCGCGAGGACAAGGCTCAGGAACGCGGTCTATACCGCCTGCGGCGTTTGCGACAAGGACGGCGACGCAAAGACGCCGACATGGCGCGTCAAGGCGCTGAAAGTTACTCGCGATGAGGAACGCAAGGTCGTGCGTTTCCAACATGCGTTTTTCGAACTGAAAGGCGTGCCGATCCTTTATGCGCCTTTCCTGCAGGCGCCCGATCCGTCCGTCGAGCGGCAGTCAGGCTTCCTGACGCCGCTGATCGGCGCGTCGTCCCGTCTCGGCTTCAATGTCGAGCTTCCTTATTATCTTGCGATCTCCAACCATCAGGACGCAACATTCTATCCGAAATACACGTCAAATGACGGCGTGCTCTGGCAGGGCGAATACCGCCGTCGCGACGACAGCGGCTATCATGTGCTGCAGGGCGGCTTTATCGATTTCGAACCGGGCCCGGACGATGTCGATGTGCCTGGAAAGCGCTGGCATGTCTTTGCGAAGGGACACCGCGATCTCGGCGACCGGCTGCGCGTCGGCTATGATGTCGAGCGCGTTTCCGACGACACCTACTTGCGCCGCTACGACGTACAGCGCCGCGGCGATCTCAGGAAAGAGCTCGACACCTCGCTGACGAACCGCTTGCGCTCGAATACCTATTTGCATTGGGGCGACGCCGATACGCAATTGCGGGTTGACAGCTACACGTTTCAGGAGCTGCGGACGATTTCGACTTGCGACCTCACATCAGGCGAACGCGTCAGCCTGAACGCCGGCAGTTGCAATTCGCTCGTTGGCGGCGATCCGCTGGTCCAATTGGGACCGGAAATCGCCAAGCTTACGCCCTACGCACTTCCGGTGATCGATTTTCGCCATCGGTTCACGCCGCCGCGAATCGGCGGCGAAGCGAGCGTCAATCTCAATTTCGCCTCGCTTCAGCGGACCGGAGGCGTCGACACGCGCCGCCTGACGGCGAGCGCGCTATGGGAACGCGAGCATTTCACGCCCGGCGGCCATCGCTTCAACGCTTTTGCGGAAATGCGGGGCGACCTTTTTCGCTATGAAGATCTCGACGAGGGGACCGAGAATCGGCAGGGCGTCGCTGACGACAACCGACTGGACGGACGCTTCGCGCCTTCCGTCGGCGTCGAGTGGTCTTATCCGCTGTCCCGGCGCATCAGCGGCGCGCGGTTGTTTGTCGAACCGAGGGTTCAACTGGTCGCAAGCCCTTCCAACCGCAACGGCTCAGACATCATCAATGAGGATTCGCAGAGCATCGAATTCGACTATGCCGGCCTTTTCGATTTCAACAAGGCGACCGGTTTTGACGCTTTCGAAGACGGTCAGCGGATGAACGCGGGCGTCGCCGTCTCCGCCGTATTTGACAATGGCATCAGCATCGACGGCGAAATCGGTCAGCAGTACCGGCTGCAAGAGTCGAGCGCTTTCACCCGCGAGACCGGGCTGGGCGAGGAAGCTTCCGATTATGTCGGTTCGCTGAATATTCGCTACAAGAACGTGATTGGCGTCGAAAATCGGTTCAGGATCGCCGACGATGACGGGTCGCTGAAGCGCGCCGAGTCGATGGCCTATCTGAATTTCTGGCGGCTGCGCGGCAATGCGAGCTATGTCCGGCTGAGCGATGGGCAATCGATCGGCGACCAACAGAAGCGCGAAGAATTGAACGCCCGGTTGAACTTCAAACTGACCACGCACTGGTATGCTGGCGCCCGCTGGCGCGAGGATCTCGCCCTCGGCCGAACGATCCGCCAGGACTTCATCCTCGGTTATCAGGACGAGTGCGCGCTGTTTGAACTGACTTATGGGCGAGACCGCACCCAGGACCAGGGCCTTTTGCCGGACAACGCCTTCCTGATCCGATTCACCTTGCGGTCGCTTGTCGAATAGGCCTTAGCGGGGGGCTCGGTTGCGCTGACCTCATTTTCGTCTATTTTCCGGGCCAAATTGACATGCCGGTCAGGCGGTCGAGTGGAAGCGGCGGGTCGTGTATGTTGGGCGAATCGGACGGTCAAAGCAGGTGCGCGTGAGAATTAAATCAGTGAAAATCCTAATCAGAACAATGGCGTTCAGCTTCGTTGCCAGCGCGCTGCTCGGCCACGCCGCCGCGCAGGCGCCGGCCACGGCCGCCAAAGCTGAGGACCGCGAGGGACTCCCCGAAACCTATCGCGGGCCCGTAAGCGCCGTCGCCGCTGTCGTCAATGATACGGTCATCACGACCTTTGATGTGCAGCAGCGCATGCGGTTGATGCTTATCTCGGCAGGCGGGCGCATCACGCCGCAGATGATGCCGCAGCTGCAGCATCAGGCGTTGCGCGACCTCGTTGAAGAGCAGCTGAAACTTCTGGAAGCGAAGGAATTCGACCTGACGGCGGAAGAGGCGGAGCTGTCTGGCGAACTTCGCAGCATGGCGGCGCAGGGCGGCCTTACGGTTGAGCAGCTCGAAAAAACTCTCGCGCTGGACGGAGTATCGCTGGCCTCGCTGAAATCGCAAATCGAAGCGGGCATCGTCTGGCCCAAGCTGGTGCAGGGGCGCTACGGCAAGCGTGTCCGCGTCAATGATGACGAAGTCGAATCGACGATTGAGCGCATGCGGGCGGATGCGACGCAGGAACAAATCCTCGTTTCGGAAGTCTGCATTCCGGTCCCCTCGCCTGATCAGGCGCAAGCATATTACGAAGGCGGCTTGCAGCTACTGGAGCAGATGCGCCGCGGGGTTCCGTTTGCCGTTGTCGCGCAGCAATTTTCCGCTTGCACGACCGCCGCTGCGGGCGGCGATCTCGGCTGGGTGCGCGCCGGCGAATTGCCGCCGGAACTTGATGAAGCGGTTCGCAACTTGCCGGTCGGCGCCGTCACCAACCCGATCGCCACCGAAGGCGCCTTCATGATTCTCGCGGTTCGCGACAAGCGCGAGGCGGTCAAGAAAGGCGAGACGACATGGACCCTGGCCTATGCCGCCACGCCCGTTTCCACTGGCCGCGCCGCTGCACGGACGGCGCTTGAAAAACTGAAATCCGCCGAAGCCTGCGCCGGCGGCCGCACCTTGCGGCAGGATCTTGGCCCCGATGTCAGCGTCGCCATGATCGAAGGCGCGACACTTTCGATGGTCGACACGCGTTTCCAGCCGGCAGTCGAGAATTTGAGCCGCGGCGAACTCAGCGAGATCGTCGAGGCTGACGACGCCTTGCACATCCTTTATGCGTGCGAAGTCGATGAGGGGCTCGGCATTCCTTCGCGCGATGCAATCGAGGACAGACTCTATGCCCGTCAGCTGGAGCGCATAGCGCAGCAATATCTGCGCGACGTTGAGCGGAAGTCGACGGTCGACATTCGGCTGAAATCGCCAAGTGAAGGCCAGCCGGGCGCACAGGCTTCCGCGTCCAGCGGATAAGCGGCGCAGCATGGCGTCGCCCCGCCTCGGCCCGCCGCTCGCGCTCACCATGGGCGAGCCGGGC
>JBGSNB010000506.1:0-1777 GCA_041739835.1 Parvularculaceae bacterium
GGCGCCAGAGCACGGCGGCGAGCGACTGCGTCTCGGCAAGGACGCGCTCGAACGCCGCCGGCCCGCCGGCGCGAATGAGATCGTCCGGGTCCTGATCTTTCGGCAGGAAGGCGAAGGACAGCGACTTGCCGGGTTTCAGGATCGGCAGCGCGCGATCGATCGAGCGGAAGGCGGCGGCAATGCCCGCGCTGTCGCCGTCAAAGCAGAGCGCCGGCTCGTCCGACTGGCGCCAGAGCAGCGCGATCTGGTTTTCGGTGAGCGCGGTGCCAAGAGGCGCGACGGCGGTCCTGAACCCCGCGCCATGGAGCGCGATGACGTCCATATAGCCTTCGCAGACGATCAGCGGCTTTGCGTCGTCCACGGACGACGCGCGCGCCGCCGCGTAATTGTAAAGTACGTCGCCCTTGTGAAACAGAGGCGTTTCCGGCGAATTCAGATATTTCGCGCGCGCGTCTTGGTCGAGCGCGCGCCCGCCGAAGGCGATGACGGCGCCCCGCGCCCCGAGGATCGGGAACATCACGCGGTTGCGGAAGCGGTCATAGGAGGCGCCGCCGTCGTCGGGCTTGATGACGAGCCCCGCCTCGACGAGGATCGCCTCGGCGAATCCCTTGTTGATGAGGTAGTCCTTCAGCGCGGCGCGGTCGCCCGGCGCATAGCCGAGGCGAAAAGTCTCGATCAGGTCCTCGCCGACGCCGCGCGATTTCAGATAATCCGTAGCCTGACGACCGGGCGCACGCCGCAGCATCGACTGGAAAAACGCCGCCGCCGCCTCGCAGGCGTCGACAAGACCCTTGCGCGCCTCATCGCGCGCCGCCGCCTCCGGGCTCGATTTCGGGATTTCCATGCCCGCTTCGCCAGCGAGCTGCTCGACCGCTTCGGGGAAGGTCAGCCCTTTCGTCTCCATCAGGAACTTGATGATGTCGCCATGCTGGCCGGTCGAGAAGCAGTGATAGCTCTGGCGGTTGTCGTCGACGGTGAAGGACGGCGTCTTCTCCTTCTTGAAAGGCGACAGGCCCCAATAGGCGTTTCCGCGCCGCGTCAGCTTCACCGAACGGCCGACGACGTCCGACACCTTGAGGCGCGCGCGCAATTCGTCGAGAAATTCCGGCGTGAAACGGGGCATGGCGTCCATGCGATAGTGCGGGCGGGGCCCGAAAGCCAGCGACTATGTCGCCGGCCCCGCCCCGGAGCAATCGGCCGGTTTTCCCCTGCCCGCCGGCGGCCATTCGGCGCGCGCGGAATTGATCGGAGTTGTTTTGCCAAAACGCCTTAAACGCGGTCTTTTCGGGCGCCCAGCCAGGAGATCCGACCCGCCATGCCAAAACGCGCCCTGTTCGCCGCCGCGATCGCCGGCATGTTCGGGAGCGCCGATGCCGCGCCGGCGCCGGGCGATCCTGTTCTGGTCGAACTCTTCACCTCGCAAAGCTGTTCTTCTTGCCCGCCGTCGGAGGCGAATTTCAGGAAACTCGCCGCGCGCACCGACCTTGTCGCGCTTGAATGGCATGTCGACTATTGGGACCGGCTCAGCGTCGGCGCAGCCGGCCGCTGGAAGGATCCCTTTTCCTCGGCCGCGCATACGGCGCGCCAGCGCGCCTATAACGAGGCGCTGCGCGGAAAATCGGGCGTCTACACGCCGCAAGCGGTGATCGCCGGCCAGCATGAAACGGTCGGCAGCCACGCTGATGAAATCAATGCGCTGATCGACCGCCAGCGTCGGACGCCGCCGCAGGCGCACCTCGTCGTCGACGGCGACGCGCTGACCATCGCGGCGGCGCCG
>JBGSNB010000510.1:0-2404 GCA_041739835.1 Parvularculaceae bacterium
GGGCGGGCATGACGCCGGTCGCCGCCGCGCTCGGCAAGGACAGCGTCGTCGCCAGCGCCGCCGCCGCGATCGTCATCGGCATCGGGGCGTTTCTCGGCCTCTATTTCCTTTGCCACCAGTTGATGGCGCGGATGAAACTCACGAAGCGGATGCAGCGCGTCGATCGCGTCAGCGGCGGCGTCTTCGGGCTCATCAGGGCGCTAGCCCTCATCGGCCTCGGGTCTCTCGGATATGGCTACTATCTCGACGAGGCCAATCAGCCTGACGCCGTCACCCAGGCGATGCTGCTGCCGGTCGCTTCGTCTTCGGCGCGCTTTTTCGAGCAGTTCGCGCCTGCGGCGCGCGACCTTAGCGCCGCCGAAACCGAAAAGCGCGCCAATGCGGCGCGCGAGGGCTATGACGGGCGGGACCGATCGGGCCTTTCTGAAATTGTCACGACGGTGACGACGACCGACAAGGCGCCGCCGCCATCGGGCGATGCGATTGCGGAGATTATTTCGGAGGATCGGGCGAGCGATGGGCAACCGGACTGACGCCGGCTTCGAAGCGCGCGCGGCGGCGAGGCTCAGTCGCCTTGGCGCCCGCTACCGTCGCCGCCGTCACGAACTCGATGCGCTCATCGGCGGCCCGAAGCTCAACGAAGAATGCGGCGTTTTCGGCGTGATCGGCACCAAGGATTCCGCGGCGCTGACCGCGCTCGGCCTCCATGCGCTTCAGCATCGCGGCCAGGAAGCGGCCGGCATCGCCAGCTTCGACGGCGAAAAGTTTCACACCGAGCGCCATCTCGGCCTCGTTTCCGATAATTTCTCCGACCCGGATACGCTTGCGCGGCTGAAAGGCGTCGCCGCGATCGGCCATACCCGCTATTCGACGCAAGGCGCGACCGTCTTGAGGAATGTGCAGCCGCTTTACGCCGATCTCGACAAGGGCGGCATCGCGATCGCGCATAACGGCAATCTTACTAACGCCCGCAAACTGAAGGCGGAGCTGGTGCAGCGCGGCTGCATCTTTCAGTCGACGTCGGATTCGGAGCTTTTTCTGCAATTGACCGCGCGCTCGCACCAATTGTCGATGGCCGACAAGCTGATCGACAGTCTGAAACAGGTCGAGGGCGCCTATGCGCTGGTCGTGTTGACCAAGGACGCGCTGATCGGCGTGCGCGATCCGGTCGGCATCCGCCCGCTGATCCTCGGCGATCTTGACGGCGCGCCGATTCTCGCGTCGGAGACCTGCGCGCTCGATCTCATCGGCGCCAAATTCGTGCGCGACATCCGGCCGGGCGAAGTCGTCATCTGTCGCTCCGGCGGCGAGGTCGAGAGCCGGCAGGTGTTTCCGCCGACGACGCCGGCGCGGCCCTGCATTTTCGAACTTATCTATTTCGCGCGGCCCAATTCGATCGTCGACGGCAAGAGCGTCTATCAGCTGCGCAAAACGCTCGGCAAGAAACTGGCGATCGAGGCCCCCTGCGACGCCGACATGGCGGCGCCTATTCCGGATTCGGGCGTGCCCGCCGCCATCGGCTATGCGCAGGCGTCGGGGCTTCCTTTCGAACAGGCGCTGATCCGCAGCCACTTTGTCGGCCGCACCTTCATCGAGCCCGAGCAGCGCATTCGCGAAGCGGGCGTCGCGCGCAAGCACTCGCCCAACCGCGGCGCGATCGAAGGCAAGCGCATCGTCCTGATCGACGATTCGATCGTACGCGGAACAACCTCGCGCAAGATCACCGAGATGCTGCGTCGGGCCGGCGCAAGCGAAGTTCACATGCGCATCGCCTGCCCGCCGATCCTCTATCCGGATTTTTACGGCATCGACACGCCGTCGAGGGACGAGCTGATCGCCAGCAAGATGACGGTCGAGGAGATCCGCCGCGAGATCGGCGTCGACAGCCTCGCCTTCCTGTCGCTTGACGCTCTCTATGAAGCGTTCGGCAAGGGCCCGCGCGACAAATCGGCGCCCGCCTTCACCGATCACTGCTTCACTGGCGATTACCCGACGCGCCTCACCGACGAGGCCGACGCTGAGCGCAGCGCCATGATCGAGCAATTGTCGTTTCTCGCCGAGAGCAGCTAGCGTGAGCGCCGATCCTGCGGATGCGCGTCTCAGCGCAGTCTTGACACGACGCGCATCAAAAAAACCCGCGCCGTTTCCGACGCGGGCTCCTTCTTGCTCTACGCAACCAAGCCCGGCTTAACGGCAGTAGTCGTCGCTGCCGCGATAATCGCGCGGGCCGTACCGGCGGAACGAGCCGTCGTCCCAATAGCTGTCGCCGTAGCAGGGGTCTTCGTAATAATAACGATCCGAGTACCGATCATAGCCGCGCCGGCCGTGATCGCGCGCGCGACCGCCGCATGTTCCGGCCCTCGAGCAGCCTTCATAAGCGCCGAGCGCCGCGCCGATCAGTGCG
>JBGSNB010000512.1:0-5780 GCA_041739835.1 Parvularculaceae bacterium
CCGCCGCGCCCGCCAAGGCGCCGGCGCCGATGGCGACGCCGCGGCCCGAATTTGCGGAGGTTCTGGCGCGCCGGCTTGAAAAGACCAGCGTCTTCGAAATGCGGCTGGATCCGCCCGAGCACGGCCGTGTTGAAGGGCGACTCGCGATCGCGGATGACGGAAAGGCGATCTTGTCGCTGACCTTCGACAATCAGAACGCCTTTGACCTGTTTTCGCGCGACGAGCAGCTGCTTCGCCAAACTCTGGCGCGGGCGGGCTTGGATTTCGCGGCGGGCGACTTCCGATTCTCCTACCGGGAACCATTGCTGATCGAGGGCGCGGCGGAATTCGGCGCGGCGAAAGGACCCGTCGCTGGTCGCAATTACGAAGCTGTGTTTTACGCCGAATGGAGCGCTGGTGCGCTCGACATCCGGATCTGAAAGGACAAATCATGGATATCTCCGCCCTTGCCGCCTCAACGTCGTCGCGATCATCGACCGCGCTGTCTCAGCTGACTGGAAATCTGGATAGCTTCCTGACATTGCTGACAACGCAGCTGAAGAATCAGGACCCGCTCGATCCGCTCGACACGGAGAAATTCACCTCGCAGCTTGTGCAATTCGCGTCGGTCGAACAATCGATCCAGACCAATACGCACCTCGAGACGCTGATCGGCTTGCAGGCGGCCGCGGATCGCGAAGGCGCGCTGGCGATGATCGGCAGGACCGTGCTGGTCGAAGCGGACAAGGCGCCGCTTGGCGGCGCAGGCGCCGAATGGTCCTATGACTTGCCGCAAGGGGCCGCATCGGTTCGCTTGCTAATCGTCAATGAGAAGGGGCAACCTGTTGCCCAATTCGCGGGCGATCCCGGCGCCGGCGCCCATCCGTTCAAATGGGACGGCCGTCTTGGCGACGGCGGAACCGCGCCGACAGGCGTCTATCGGCTGATCGTCGACGCCAAGGATGCGGCGGGCGTCGCAGCGCCCTTCGTTCTCCAATCCGCCATGCGGGTGACGGGCGTTTCCTTTGACGTGGGCGGGCCCCTGCTTGAAACCGGCGTCGGCCCCTTGCCGTTAGCGGCGGTCAAACGCGTCATCGGGGGCTAAGACCATGAGCTTTTCAGGGCTTTTCTCAATCGGCCTTTCGGGTCTTTCCGCCTTTTCAAGCGGCCTTGAGGCGGTTTCCAGCAATATCGCGAACAGCCAGACCAACGGCTACAAGCGCGTGCAAACCCAGTTCGCCGACCTCATTCCAGCGGACACGGCATCGCTCAGCAACGCGGTCGGCGCCGGCGTCATCGGTACGGGCGTGTCGGCTGCCGTGCGCCACCTTGCCGGCGAACAGGGCGCGGTCACACGAACCAATACTCCGACAAACGCGGCCATTTCCGGCGATGGTTTTTTCGTCGTCTCCGATCAGCCGGCTTCGAACGGGTCGACGCCGCTGCTGTTCACCCGGGCCGGCGACTTCGCGCCCGACGCGTTAGGCAATCTCGTGAGTTCCGGCGGTTACTATCTGCAAGGCGCGCGGGTCGGCGCGGCGGGACGCACCGGATTTGGCGGGCTTCAAAGCCTCGAAACCGTCAATATCAACCTCACGCCCGCCGGCGCGGACCCGGCTGTTCTTGGTCAACTGACCGGCGTCGTCATTGACGCCGACGGTGTTGTCAACGCGACCTACGCCAATGGCGAGACTCATGCGCTCTTCCGCATCCCGCTCGCGCTCTTCGTCAATCCCGAAGGCCTCGAAGGCGCAGAGCGGACCGCATTTCGAAACACGACTCTTTCCGGCGACCCGCGCCTGTCCGCGGCCCGGTCCGGTTCAGCCGGCGCCATTGAGGGGTCGGCGATCGAAATATCAACCGTCGACATCGGTCAGGAGTTTTCAACCCTGATTTCGACACAGCGCGCCTATTCGACCGCTTCACGCATTATTTCGACCGCCGACGAATTGTGGCGAACGCTTGTCCAGACTGCTGCATGACGTTCATTTCGACTGTCATTTGTCCCGCAATGGAGCGTGCCAATCTGGCTGCAATTCCTCACGCCGCATCAATGTCTTAGCCTTGAATTTACCGTGACATTTAGGCGTTTCTTAAAAGCGGATCGCGTATGGTGCGCATACTGAGTTGCGTATTTCGAAGGAACGACAATCAATGACCGTCGTCGCTCACCAGGCAGCGCAGCCGAGATCGAAAGAGCCGTATGTCATCGGCCCTGACGGTCTTCCGCTGACGCTGAAGGATTTGCCGCCGCCGTCGACCAAGCGGTGGGTGATCCGTCGCAAGGCGGAAGTGGTCGCTGCGGTGCGCGGCGGACTTCTCACGCTTGAGGAAGCCTGCGAGCGCTATCAGCTGACGCTTGAAGAATTCCTCGCCTGGCAAAAGGCGATCGATCAATTCGGGATGCCGGGCCTTCGCGCAACGCGCGTCCAGCAATATCGCTGAATTCAAGGCGCCGAAATCGCAGTTCGAAAAAGCCCGCGCCACGCGCGGGCTTTTTCCGTTCAGACTTTCTTCATCCCTGAATTTTCAGCAGGCCTAACGGAATATTTACGGTGACCCGGGCAAATTTTGCCGGGCGTCGTCAAGGCATAGGGGTTGACGGCGTCAGCTGGCGAGGGCCAAAGCCGTGAATGACTTGATGGGGATTGTTCGATCCTTCGGGATTGCGCGGCTTGCCGCGATCATCGGCGTGACGATCGGGGTCGCCATCGCGATGGCGTTGATTGTCGTGCGTATCGGCGACGCGCCGATGACGCTCTTGTACGCCGATCTCGACCTGAAAGACGGGCAGGACCTCACCGCCCGCCTCGATCAAGAAGGCGTCGAATATGATGTTCGCGAGTCCGGCGGCAAGGTCTCGCTCTACGCGCCGCGCGATGAGGCGACCGGGCTCCGGCTCAAACTCGCCGGCGACGGCTTTGTCGCCCGGGCAGGCGGCGTCGGATATGAGATTTTCGACCAGCAGGATGCGCTCGGCGCAACGTCATTTCAGCAGAACATCAACCGGCTGCGCGCGCTTGAGGGCGAGATCGGCCGAACGATCGCGACAATTTCCGGCGTCCGGTCGGCGCGGGTGCATCTGGTGCTGCCCGAACGCGAACTTTTCTCCCGCGACCGGCAGCAGGCGACCGCCTCGATTGTCGTCGAGGCGCCGGAGGGGCTCGACAAACGATCGGTGCGCGCCATCGTCAATCTGACGGCGTCCGCCGTGCCGGCGCTTTCGCCGTCACGGGTGACAGTCCTTGATTCCGCCGGCGACCTTCTCGCGTCAGGGCAAGACGGCGATGATCCGCTTGCCGCCTCCGGGGGCGTCGATGAGCGCATTGCCGCAACCGAGATGCGCATTCGCCGCACGGTCGAAGATATTGTCGGCCGAATCGTCGGACCGGACAATCTTCGCGTCCAGGTCGCCGCCGATATCGATTTCAGCCGCGTCACCGAGACAGCGAACATCATCGATCCCGACAGCCAGACCGTGCTCTCCGCGACCACCGTCGAGGATGCGTCCAACTCCAACGATCCGGCGCTGACCCGCGGCGTGACCGTCGCCAATCAGCTCCCGGAAGCGCAGATCGTCGATCCGCAGGCGCTGGCCGCCGCCACTGCATCGGCGCGGCGGACCGAGGAGACGACAAATTATGAAATGACCCGCACCGTCCGCAATGAAGTGCGCGAGATGGGCGGCGTCAAGCGACTCTCCGTGGCGGTCGCGCTCAATCAGGCGACGACCACAAATGCCGACGGCGCCATTATTTCCGCGCCGCGCAGCGAAGCAGAACTTGCCCGAATATCGGCGCTTGTCCGTTCTGCGGTCGGCTACAACGCCGCGCGCGGCGATCAGGTGAATGTCGTCGAAGCGACGTTCCAGCCCGTCGCGGTGGCCGCCGATCGCGGCGGGACCCTCGCGGCGCCGGCGTCGACCATTGATTCCGGAACAATGATGCGCGCGATCGAAATCGGCGCTCTCGCGCTTGTCGCCTTTGTGTTCATCGTTTTTGTGTTGCGGCCAATGCTTTCCGGCGCGGCTGGCGCGACGCCGGCTATCGCCGACGCGCCTCGCCATCCGGAAATCGGGCGCTCGATCGCCAACGCGTCGCTCCCCGCGCCCGCGCCGAGCGGTCTCGAGACGCTGATCGACCTCGCGCAGGTCGACGGCAAGGTCAAAGCCTCTTCGCTGAAGAGGGTCGCCGATGTCGTGAAGGCGCACTCCGATGAATCCGCCGGAATTCTTAAAAGCTGGATCAGGCAGGCGTCATGACGGCAAGAGCGATCAATTCCGCGGAAGAACTGACGGGCGCCGAACGCGCCGCCGTCGTCATGCTGGCGCTCGGCGAGGAAGCGTCAAAGCCGCTATGGGCGTCCTTCGACGAGGACGAACTTCGCGATGTGACGCTCGCGATTTCGAAGCTCGGCTCGGTCGCATCGGAAGTCGTCGAAGGCCTCCTCTATGATTTCGTGATGAATCTGTCCTCCACCGGTGCGATTTCAGGATCTGCCGCATCGGCTCAGCGATTTCTCCGGCACGTCCTCCCCGCCGATAAGGCGGAATCGATTCTTGAAGATATCAAGGGCCCTGCCGGCAAGACCATGTGGGACAAGCTCGCCAATGTGAACGAGCGGATCTTGTCTGGGTATCTCAGGAACGAACATCCGCAGACCGTCGCCGTCATTTTGTCGCGAATTCGCGCGGAACATGCCGCCAAGGTCCTGGGCGCGCTGCCGCCGCTGTTCGCGGAGGAAGTGATTGCGCGGATGCTCAATCTTGGTCCGGTGCAAAAGGAAGTTCTCGACCAGATCGAATTGACGCTTCGGACGGAATTCATGGCGGCGCTGTCGCGCGGCCAGGATCGCGACTCCTATGAGTCCATTGCCGAAATCTTCAACAGTTTTGATCGGTCGACCGAACGGCGCTTCATGGAGGCGCTGCAGATGAAAAATCCGAGCGCCGCCGAACGCATCCGGTCATTGATGTTCGTATTCGACGACATCGTCCGCCTCGACGCTCAGGACATGCAAACGCTGCTCCGCTTCGTCGATAAGTCGGAACTCGCGATTGCGCTAAAGGGCTCCGCCGAGGCGATCGTCAGCCACTTCTTCGTCAATATGTCGGAGCGCGCCTCCAGCATCTTGCGCGACGACATGGAAATCATGGGGCCGGTGCGCGTCAAGGATGTCGACCAGGCCCAGCGCAAGATTATCGAAATCGTCAAGAAGCTAGGCGACGACGGCGCAATCATGCTCTCGCCGACGGATGACGAGGAGCTTGTTTACTAGATGAGCGCAAGGTCCCGCCCCTTCAGCTTCAATGATTTCCGGCTCGTTTCTGAGACTTCGGATGACGCCGCCGAGACGGTCGATCATCCCGCGGATGCGATGGCCGACATGCGCGCCGCGGGCATTCTGGAAGGCCGCCGTCTCGCCATGGAATCGATTGCTGCGAGCGACGCGGAAGCGCTCGCGCGTATAGGCGACGCGCTCGCCGCCTGCGCGAAGGCCTCGACAGATGAATTCTCAGATGTCCGTAATGACCTCGTCAACCTGACGCGGCTCTTCCTGCAGGAATTCTGCGAAAGCGTCGCGATCCGGCGTGAAGCCGAAATCGCTGAGGATCTCCTGTCCCGGCTGATGGCAAATTCCGACGACCGCCGCGAGGCGCGGCTGATTGTCAGCGAAAAAAGTCTCGAACGTCTCCGGCGGCGACTGGAAGAGACCATTCATCTGCGCGGCCTTGCCGATGTCGTCTCGGTCTGCGGCGACGCCGGAATGCAGCCAGGCGACGCGCGCCTTGAGTGGCGCGG
>JBGSNB010000528.1:0-1624 GCA_041739835.1 Parvularculaceae bacterium
GCCTGCGCCCTCATCGAAGCGCGCAGCGAGGAATTGTCGGCGATCGTCGCCAGGGAAGCCGGCAAGGCGCTGGCGCACGCCAAGGGCGAGACCGGCGCCGCGATTCTCTGCGGGCGGTTTTTCGCAGGCGAAGGCCAGCGCCTTTTCGGCCGCACCATGCCGTCCGGGGCGCCGAACAAATCGGCGATGACAGTGCGCGAGCCCTGCGGCGTCGCGGCGCTCATCACGGCGGCCAATACGCCGGCGCCGAATTTCGCCTGGAAGGTCTTCCCGGCGCTCATCTGCGGCAACGCCGTCGTTCTCAAGCCCTCCGAGGACACGCCGATTTCCGCCGACTTCATGGCGCGCGCGCTGATTGAAGCGGGCGTTCCAGCGGGCGTCCTCAATGTCGTCCAGGGCCTCGGCGCGGAGGTCGGCCCGCCGCTTGTCGCGCATGAGGGCGTCGATGTCGTCTCGTTCACCGGCTCGACCCGCGTCGGCCGCGAAATCGCGCGCGAGGCGGGCGCGGCGCTGAAAAAGGTCTCGCTCGAACTCGGAGGCAAGAACGCCATGCTGATCTGCGACGACGCCGATCTCGACAAGGCGGCGGAATGGGCCGCCGCATCCGCCTTTTCGAACGCCGGCCAGCGCTGCGCCGCCGGCAGCCGGATGATCGTGATGAAGCCCGTCTACGACGCTTTCCGCGAGAAATTCGTCGCGAAGGCGAAGGCGATGAAGCTCGGCGTCGAGCCGGGCTGCGATTTCGGCCCGGTGATCAACGAGCGCCAGCTCTCCAACATGCTCGCCGCCGTCGAGCGCGCGGCGAAAAGCGGCGCACGCATTCTCGCCGGCGGCGGCAGGGCGCGCGAAGCGGGTCTCGCCGACGGCTACTACATGCAGCCGACGATCATCGAGGGCGCCGCGGCCGATGCGGAAATTTCGTGCACGGAGCTTTTCGGCCCGGTCGCCAATCTTTACCCCTGCGCCTCGTATGAGGAAGGGGTCAGGATGGTCAACGCCTCGCCCTATGGCCTCACCTCGTGCATTCATACGACAAACTGGGACAGGGCTTGGACATTCACGCGGCGCGCAAGCGCTGGCGTCGTTGTCGTCAACGCCGGCACGTTCGGCTCAGAGCCGCATATGCCGTTCGGCGGGGTCAGGGCGTCCGGCAATGGAACGCGTGAGCCCGGCACCGAAGCGCTCGACGTGTATACCGAGCTGAAAGACATCTATCTCATCACCGAGCCGGGGCGCCTGTGAGCCAGCCTGCAGGGACGAAAGGGCCGAGCATCGTCGCGCTGATCCCCGCCCGGTCGGGATCGAAGCGCGTGCCCGACAAGAACATCGCGCGGCTCGCCGGCCATCCGCTGATCGCCTATTCGATCGCGGCGGCGCGCGCGTCGGGGGTTTTCGACAGCGTCATCGTCTCCACCGATTCCGAGAAATACGCCGCCATCGCGCGCCATTACGGCGCCGAGATCCTGTCGCTCCGTCCGCCGGAAATCTCCGGCGACAAATCGCCGGACATCGACTGGATCGTCTACACGCTGAAGGAGCTCGCCGCTAAAGGCCGCCCGGCCGACGCCTTCGCGATCCTGCGGCCGACAAGCCCTTGCCGCAAGGCCGCGACGATCCGCCGGGC
>JBGSNB010000529.1:0-1995 GCA_041739835.1 Parvularculaceae bacterium
GGGCGCCCTCGACACCGCCGCCGCCCGGCGCGCCGCCGGTCGCTTCGATACCGGACACGCCGACATCCGCCGAGGCGGCGCGCTTCCTGACGCAATCGACATTCGGGCCGACCGAACAGAGCATCAACGAACTCGTCTCGCTCGGCTATTCGGCGTGGATGCGCCGCCAGCTCTCGGCGTCGGCAAGCTCCAACGTCGATGAGGTCCGCGCCATTCAGGCCGCCTACGCCGCGCGCGGCGAGGAAGTCGACGCCGACGTGATCGCGGAAATCGCCTGGAAGGACATGATCAACGGCAACGACCAGCTGCGCCAGCGCATGGCGTTCGCGTTGTCGCAGATCTTCGTCGTTTCCTATGAGAATCCGGATGTCGCCGAAACGCCGGCCGCGGTCGCCTTCTATATGGACCAGCTGAACCGCAATGCGTTCGGCAATTACCGCAACCTGATGGAAGACGTCACCTACAGCCCGTCGATGGCGCAATTCCTGACCTATCTCAACAACCGGAAGGAAGACCCGTCGATCAACCGCGTGCCGGACGAGAATTATGCGCGCGAACTGATGCAGCTCTTCACGATCGGCCTCGTCGAACTCAATCGCGACGGCACGCCGCGCCTCGACGGGCAAGGCGCGCAGATCGAAACCTACACGAATGACGACGTGACGGGACTTGCGCGCGTGTTCACCGGTCTTAGCTGGGCGGATGGCGAATATGGCGGCATCCAGCCGGATCGAAGCGTGCCGGTCGCCGCTTACTCGCCGCTCGCGATCTTTCCCGACCAGCACTCTTCCTCGGAAAAGACGTTTCTCGGCACGACCATCCCCGCCAACACGGACGCCGCGGCCAGCATCGACCGCGCGCTCGACACGCTCTTCAACCATCAGAGCATTGCGCCCTTCGTCGCGAAACAGCTGATCCAGCGCTTCGTCACCTCAAACCCCTCGCCGCAATATGTGGCGAATGTGACGGCGGCGTTCGAGACCGGCTGGTACCAGCTGCCGGACCGGTCGACGGTCGGGGCGAGCATGCGCGGCGATCTTGCCGCCGTTCTCGCCGCGGTCCTGTTCGACCGCGAGGCGCGCGACGTGGCGAGCCGCAACGACCCGAATTTCGGCAAGGTGCGCGAGCCGGTCATCCGCTTCACGCATTGGGCGCGCAACGCGCAGCTGAATTCCGTCTCCGTGCTCGGCGAGAACGGGCTTCAGGGCCATTCCTCGCTGATCGACGCCGCCGCGTCGTCGCGCCTGTCGCAGCAGGCGTTCCGCTCGCCCTCCGTTTTCAACTTCTACCGACCCGGCTATATCGCCGCCGGATCGCAGACCGCCGGCGCCAACCTCTTTGCGCCTGAACTGCAGATCACGACGACCGCTTCGGTGACCGGCTTTGCGAATTTCCTGCAAAGCCGCATCGAGGAAGGCCGCACCGACCGCACCTTCCGTCCGGCCTATGGTCCGGAGATCGGTCTTGCCGACAATGCCGACGCTTTGGTCGACCGCCTCAACCTGACGATGACGGCGGGCGGCATGACGGCGGAGACGCGCAGCGCCATCATCGCCGCCGTCAACTCCATCCCGATCCGCACCGATACCGCCGCGGAGGATCGCCGCCGGCGCGTCAACGCGGCGTTTCTGATGACGGTGCTTTCTTCCGAATTCTACGTTCAGCGATAGGGATCGATTCCAATGACTGCGATCACCAGACGTGAGATGTTGCGGACCGCCAGCCTGCTTGGCGCCTATGGCGCCGCGCCCTTCGCGATGAACCTGCTGCCCTTCAACGCGCTGGCGGCGTCGACGACCGGCTACCGCGCGCTGGTCTGCGTGTTCCTGTTTGGCGGCATGGACTGCCATGACACCGTCCTGCCCTATGATTCTGCCTCGTATAATCAGTATGCCTCGGTGCGTCAGTCGCTGCTGGCCGATTACGGCCGCCTCGCCGGCGGATCGTCGCGCACGCTGGCGCGGCTGCTGCCGGTGACGCCGACCAACGCCGCCG
>JBGSNB010000538.1:0-2014 GCA_041739835.1 Parvularculaceae bacterium
GGCGATCGCCGCGCCCAGCGCGCCGACCGCGCCCATACCGACAAAAAGACCCTTCGCCATGCGCCCTCCGAGGAGACATCCGGCCGCCGCCAGCGCCCCCGGCGGGGACCCTGACAAGATGTCAATTCATCCGTTGACGGACAGATCCTATTCCGCCGCGCGAAGCCGCGCGAATTCCTGGGCGCGCTGCCGCTTCAGATCGTGACGCGCGACCCTTTTCACGAGGATATAGAGAATGAAATAGCAGATCGCGGCGCCGATCGCGGCGAGCCACATCGGCAGGTTCTCGAAGATCTCGACAAAGCGGTCATAGCCAAGCCCGACCGACTCGGCGAACCGCGGGAATTCCTGGCCGACCAGCAAGACGCCGCCAAGGCCGGTCATCGCGAAAGCGAGGATGCCGGCGAGAATGGCGCCGATGGTGATCCCCATATCGGCGTGTTCCTCGGCCTTGGTGATGATCATCTTCGACGGATCGACGGAGAGCGCCTGCGTCGCGGCAAAGAGCGCGCGCGAGCGGGCCGCCCGTTCCTCGTTCGACAAGATCAGCGCCTTGCCGTTCGCCCTGCGGTCGAAATCGACGACGGGCGAGGCTTTCAGCTCGCGGTCGGATTTGAAATCCAGCTCGCATTCGGGCGCCGGGCGCACATCGGCGGTCGGCAGCACCAGCGAGGCGTCCGTCGGCATCAGGAACAGCGATTTCTCGGCGGCGCGCCGACGGACGAGGCCGTCAAGCGCCACCAGTTCGCCGTTGACCCGCGCCTTCGTCCACATCTCGAACGCGCGCGCCGCCGCGAGCTTGTCGCCCTCATTCAGCTTGCGCAGGACCGTCGACCGCTTCCAGTTTTCCTCGCCGATATTGAAAATCAGCGACACGATGGCGTCGTGTTCATTCTGGTTAAGGGGCGCGCGCACGCTGTCGGCGATGAGTTTCTCGATCGGCAGAACGTCCGTCCGCAGCAACCGCTCGGCGTCGCTTTCGGTGACGCTCATGCCGTGGCGCGCGGAAGAGGTATGCCCGTAGCCGACGGTCCATTCCTCGCTCGGCGCGTAGTGCGCCGACATCCGGAGGCCTTCATAGCCCTTGATCAGATTGAGACCGGTGGTTCCCGTCTTCATGCTGACCCGCCAATCCCCTCTTCACGCGACAACCTGGTCTTCGCCGGTCGCACAGGGTGCGAAAGCCGGCCTCCGGCTCTCCCCAGAAAGCCGTATTAACAATTCTTAGCATGGGCCTCGGCTGCTGTGTAGGCGAACATTCCCTCGGCGCCGGCGGCGGCAGGCTTATGTGTCGATTTCGCCGCATGCGAGCGGGATTTCCGGACGCCGGCGGCTGCCCGCTTTGGTTGCCGCTCGCCGCCCCGAGCCCGCCAATCCGGCGAATCGCCTGGGCGGGCGCTGTTTGAGGCGCCGGCCCAGATTGCCGCAGAATGAGGCCGCCGCGTCCTTGGTTGGCACGAACCTTGGAAGCTGAGCCCTGGGGGAATCGGGGCCCGGCCCGGTTTCCCGATTCGGCATTCGGGGCGTCTTTTTTATGTCCCCTCAACTCCGGGCGAGCGAGTATGGTGGCTCTCATGATGGGCAACGGCCTGGCCAATATCGTCGCGGCGGCAATCCTTGCCGGCGCGATCGTCTGGACCGGCGGGTTCGGCGGCAAGAAAGATCTCGACGCCAAGGAGCTTGCCGAGCTTTACGCCCGCGCTGTCGGCGACATCCGCAATGACATCGTCATCAATTGCGGGTGCTGCGGCGATGAAGCGCCGCGAAAGGCCGACGGGTCTTTTTAAAGTCCCGCCCCGTTCCCAAGCGGCTCGCCGGTTATAGTCCGGCGCCAGTGGAACCAGGGCGGGCTCAGGAAGTTCCGGGCGAAACGCCGCCCGTGCTGCCGCCGGCGCCGCCCGAATGGCGTCCGCCTTTCATTCCGCCCTACGACATTCCCGACATCGTCATCCCGCCGATCGTGACGCCGCCGCCCTGCGATCCCGACAAGGATCCCGAATGCCCGCCGCCGCCG
>JBGSNB010000546.1:0-2491 GCA_041739835.1 Parvularculaceae bacterium
GGCGACGCCGCCTCCGCGTGGATCGAGATGACCGGCGTCTGGGCGCCGGCGGACGCCTGCGGCGACTACCGCCTCGAATGGCGCCTTGAGGCGGAAGCATTCCACCATCACGAAATGCACTGCGCGGTCGGCCGGCTCGAATTGCTGAAGAACGGCGTTCGCGCCCTCGCGCAATGCTCGATTGAGGGCGATGATGACGGCGTTGAAGACGCCTTCCGGTTCCTGCGCCGCGCCGATTACACGCTGTCGATCATCAATGAGGCGAATGGGGCCGCGACTGATGGCCTCGTCGCGTGCGAGACGGACATGATCCCATGAGCTATTACATCGCGAAAACGCTTGCTACAGGCTTCGACCAAGCGATTGCGCGCGTCACCGAGGCGCTGAAGAAGGAGGGCTTCGGCATCCTCACCGACATCGACGTTGCGGCGACATTGAAGAAGAAAATCGATGTCGATTTCCGGCCCTACCGCATTCTCGGCGCCTGCAATCCGACAATGGCGCATGGCGCGCTGTCTGTCGAGGACAAGATCGGCGTCATGCTCCCCTGCAATGTCATTGTTCAGCAGACGGACAATGGCGTCGAGATCGCCGCCGTCGATCCTGTCGCTTCTTTGGGCCGCGTCGGCAATCCGGCGCTCGACGCGGCGGCTGCGACCGTCAAGGCGGCGCTGACGCGCGTCATTCAGTCACTTTGATAGAAACCTCATGAAATTCACCCTTTCCTGGCTGAATGAGCATCTCGAGACTTCCGCGTCGCTCGACGAAATCGTTGCGACGATGGTGGCGGTCGGGCTTGAGGTCGAGCATGTCGACGATCCCGCCGAGCGCCTGAAGGCGTTCACCATCGGCGAAGTTCTTGAAGCGGCAAAACACCCCGAGGCCGACAAGCTGAAGGTCTGCAAGGTCGCGACGAAGGACGGCGTCCTGCAGATCGTTTGCGGCGCGCCGAATGCGCGCGCGGGGCTGAAAGTCGCCTATGCGCCGGTCGGCGCCTATGTGCCGGGGATCGACGTCACGCTGACCAAGGCGAAAATCCGCGGCGTTGAAAGCTTCGGCATGATGTGTTCGGCGCGCGAGCTGATGCTCGGCGATGATCATGACGGCATCATCGAGGCGCCGGCGGCGGCGAGCGTCGGCGATAAGGTCGCCACCTGGCTCGGCGCCGATGACCCGGTCATCGAATTCGAGGTGACGCCCAATCGTCCGGATACGAACGGTGTCGCCGGCGTCGCGCGCGATCTCGCGGCGGCGGGCCTTGGCCGGCTCATCGCCAGGAAGCCCGAGGCGGTCAAGGGCGACTATCCCTGCCCGCAGAAAATCGGCCTCGACTTCCCGGCGGGCGCGGAGAACGCCTGCCCGATCTTCGCAGGTCGCCTGATCCGCGGCGTCAGGAACGGGCCGTCGCCGAAATGGCTCGCCGACCGGCTGCGGGCGATCGGCCTGCGCCCAATTTCGGCGCTTGTCGATGTGACGAACCTTTTGACCTATGACCGCGCGCGGCCCTTGCACGTCTATGACGCCGACAAGCTGACGGGCGTCATCCGCGCGCGCCTCGGCGAGAAAGGCGAGCGCTTCCTCGCGCTCGACAACAAGACCTATGACGTCGATGAAACCATGACCGTCATCGCCGACGACAAGGGCGTTCTCGGCCTTGGCGGCGTTATCGGCGGCGAGACGACGGGGTGTACGGACGAAACTGTCAATGTCTTCATCGAATGCGCCTATTTCGACCCGCTGCGCACGGCGAAGACAGGCCGCAAGACCGGCATCCATTCCGACGCGCGCCATCGCTTCGAGCGCGGCGTCGACCCTGATTTCGTCGCGCCCGGCCTCGAGCTTGCGACAAAGATCATCCTTGATATCTGCGGCGGGGCGCCGAGCGACATTGAAGTCGCCGGCGTCAAGCCGGACGCCCGCAAGGTCGTCGCCTTTCCGCCGACGGAAATCAAGCGCCTCACCGGCATCGACGTTGAACCGCAAAAAGCGGAAGCGATCCTCGCCGCGCTCGGCTTCAAGGTGAACCGCACCGATCCGTGGCTCGTCGATGTTCCGTCCTGGCGCCCGGATATCGAAGGCAAGGCCGATCTCGTCGAAGAGATCGCGCGCATCGTCGGCTTTGACGCGCTGCCGGCGGAGACGCTTCCCGCCCGTGCTGTCGTTGAAATGCCGAAACTGACGCCGTCGCAGGACCGCCGCCGCCTGGTCAAGCGCGCGCTCGCCGGCCGCGGCATGCTCGAAGCCGTCACCTGGTCCTTCATGGACGAGCGCTGGGCCGGACTTTTCATGGGCGCCAATCAGCTGAGGGCGCAAGGCCTCCTCCTCGCCAATCCGATTTCGTCCGACCTCGGAGCGATGCGGCCGTCGATCCTGCCGAACCTGATCGCAGCGCTGCAGCGCAACGCCGATCGCGGGCGCGACGATCTCGCACTGTTCGAGGTCGCGCCGATCTATGCGGGCGATCAGCCGGACGAACAGGTCAGCGCCGCCG
>JBGSNB010000551.1:0-15907 GCA_041739835.1 Parvularculaceae bacterium
CGGCGGCGCGCACCGCGATCCGGCGCTCGCCGCCGAGCGGCTCGGCGATGCGCTGGAGGCGGCGATCGAAGAGCTTGAAACGATGTCGCCCGATCAATTGCGCCGTCATCGGCGCGACAAGTTTCTCGCGATAGGCCGCGCCGGCGTCGCCTGACGATCGGCGTCGCCTGGCGCAGCCGCCTATTCGATCGCGTAGACGATGGTGACGCTGGCGGACATCGTCGATTCGCCGACGGCGATCGGCACATTTGCGGCTTGCGCCGATTCCATCCGCGCCATCATCGGGACCGGCCCTGGTCCCGGCGCAAAGCTGTCGGAAATATTCAGAACCGAACCAAGCTTTACGCCGGCGGCGTCGGCATAAAGCCCGGCGCGCTCGCGGGCGTCGGCGACAGCCGATTTGCGGGCGTCGTTCATGATCGGCTTTGGATCGGCGAAACCAAATGAAATCGAATCGAGACGATTCGCGCCGCCGCTGACCGCCTTGTCGATGACGCCGCCGGCTTTTTCGAGATTGCGGAGCTTCACGCTGACCGTATTGGTCGCCTGGTAGCCGATGATGCGCGGCGGCTGGTTCTCGCGCGAATAATCGTATTTCGCGCCGACATTGAGGCCCGATGTCTGGATATCCTTTTTCTCGACGCCCGCGTCGCGCAAGGTCTTCAGCGTCGCTTCCATCTGCGCGGAATTCTTGCGCAGCGCTTCCGAGGCCGTTGCGCCCTCCGCTTCAACGCCGAGATTGAGAAAAGCGATATCCGGCGCGCGCGACGCCTCGCCGACGCCGGTGACGACAATTGTCCGCTTCGACGAATGATCTCCCTCGGCGAGGGCGGGCGGGGCGGCGAGAGCGGCGGCCATCGTTACGGCGGCGACGGCGGATGAAAGAGCGCGCATGAGGTTCTCCTTGAGCGGGCGTGCGCACAAAACGCGGCTCCGGCGGCGAAATCAAGGCCGAAACGCGCCGCTGCGGCGGCGGCGACCCGCGACGCTTCTATCGCTCGGGCAATGCTGGTATATCCCCGCGTCTCGTCGGCGCGGCGCGCCGCGGGGCCTGTAGCTCAATGGTCAGAGCTGGCGGCTCATAACCGCTAGGTTGGGGGTTCGAGTCCCTCCGGGCCCACCACCAACGGCTTCGAAAGCATCTGAACAACATTGAGGCGCGTCTGGGTAGCTGTGCGGTTTTTGGGTCGATCCCTTCACTTATCTTCCCTTCGCCGGGAGGAGCGGCGAGACACGCAGGCGTCGAGGCCTTCAGACGCTCAGCATGTTTCTATCCGGACGCATCACAAGGAGCGTGAGCGACGGCTTTATCGCGGCGGCGGCGCGGACGAGCGCCGCACGACGATCTCGTAATCCAGAACGACGTTTTTCGATTTTTGCTCCGCGCCGTTTCGCTGCTTTTCGAGCAAATCGATCGCCGCGATCGCCATTTGCCGGATCGGCTGGCGGACGGTCGTCAGCGGCGGCCAGATCGAGGTCGCCATCGCGATATCGTCGAAGCCGACGACGGAGATGTCATCCGGGATGCGCAGGCCGAACTGGTATACGGCATGAATGGCGCCGATCGCCATGTCGTCATTGCATGCGAAAATCGCCGTGGGACGGTCTTGCTGATCGAGTATTTTCCGCGCCGCCGCCATGCCGGAGAGCATCGTGAAGTCGCCGCCTGCAACATGCTTTTCGTTGATCGCCAGTGCGCTTTTCGACATGGCGCTCTTGAAGCCTTCGAGGCGCTCTTTGCTGGCGCGCTTGTGATCCGGCGGTCCGTGAATGATCGCAATGTCGCGGTGACCGAGATCAATCAGGTGCTGGGTAAGCTCCCGTGACGCCGCCTTGTCATCCATGCTCACGCATAACCGGCGTCCCTGGTCCTCAACGCCGATGCAGACAAGATCGATCCCGGATCGTTCAATGTTTGAGACGACCTCGTCGATCTCAGACAGCGGCGGCGCCAGCATGACCGCATGAACGCCGGTCTCGAAGAAGCGCTTTGTAATGTAATTCGGATCCGCGAGATCCGCCATTGTGTAGGCTTCATCGACGAGAACGTGATGCCCGCGTTCGCGACAAGCCTGCAGCGCGCCGAACAGCAGTTCGCTCAAATAGAAATAGCTGGGGTTGGTGTAGAGCATTCCGACATAAATGCTCTGGCCGCCGGCAAGGCTGCGCGCAAGGCCGTTGGGACGAAAGTTCAGCTCTTCCATCGCGGAATAAATGCGTTCGCGAGTCGACGGCTTCACGACCAATTCATTGTTCAAGACGCGCGAAACGGTCATCTTCGAAACGCCCGCCTGTTTTGCGACGTCGAGGATCGTGATGTTCTTCTTCCTTTGCACGTGTCGGTTTTCCAATACTGGACAGATGTGTGATGCGTGACCGATGTTAACTTGCCGGCTGGGGCGCGGGACAGTACTGCGCGAGATAATCGGCGTGAGACGGCATCGCCTGGACGAGATGTCTGATCGACTTTTCGATTTCCGAAACCTCGAGGGCAAGACTTTTCTCGTCGAAAGCATCAGCCATGGGATTGTAAGTCTGCGGAGAAATTCCCTGACCCTGCATGACCGCGACCCAGCTCGTCGCGGAGAACAGCTCGTCCTCTTCGCGAAAGACCTGTCCATTGCACTCGAACAGCGCGATTTTTTCTTCGAGGCTGTCCGGAATGCTCATGGTCCGACAATAATTCCAGAAATCGCTGTCATCCCTCGACGTCGCCTTGTAATGCAGGATCAGGAAGTCTCGAATTCGCGCATATTCCTTCATCGTCAATCGGTTGAAGGATGTCTCCTGCCAGGGCGTGACGCCCGCCAGCGAAAATATCGCAATCAGTTTCGATATCGCCGTCTGGATGAGGTGGATCGACGTCGATTCGAGCGGCTCCATGAAGCCGGCGGCGAGACCGATGGCGACAACGTTCTTGTTCCAGAACTTCTTGCGGCGTCCGGTGACGAACCGCAGGAAATTCGGATCCGCCGTCGCCGGACCGTCAAGGTTGCCCAACAAGATCTGCAACGCCTCGTCGTTGGACATATACTCCGCGCAATAGACGTGCCCGTTGCCGTTGCGTTGCTGCAGCGGAACGCGCCATTGCCAGCCCGCCGACCAGGCGGTCGAGCGCGTATAGGGCAAGGGAGGGCCCGTCCGGTCGCAAGGGAGGGCCACCGCCCTGTTGCAGGGAAGCCAGTGCGTCCAGTCTTCGTAACCGGTCTTCAGCGCCTGTTCGATCAGCAAGCCGCGAAAGCCGGTGCAATCGATGAAAAAGTCGCCATCGATTCGCTCTCCGCTCTTCAACGTGACGCCTTCGACAAAGCCCGTCTCGCCGTGTAGGTGAACGTCGGCGACGATGCCTTCTTGTCGGATGACGCCGCGCGCTTCCGAATATTTTCTCAGGAACTTCGCATACCGGCCCGCATCGATGTGATAGGCGTAATTGATCGGCGGCAAATCTCCGCGTTGTTTTTCGCTTGTGCGGGCGAATTTGCGGTGTTGCGCCGCGGTCGTTTCAGGACTGAACGCATGCAGCGGGCGCGGGTCGCCAGCGCGCCGGAACTTTTGCCAGATGTGATGAAACGCGACGCCGCCCATTTCGTAACCGTAATTGCCGAAGGGGTGGAAATAGCTGTCGCCCTGCTTCGCCCAGTTCACGAACTGGATGCCGAGCTTGAAGGTGCCCTGGACTTCGGAGAGCATCTGCGCTTCGTCGATTTCGAGCAGCTTGTTGAAATTCACAAAAGGCGGAATGGTCGCTTCGCCGACGCCGACAGTGCCGATCTCCTCGGACTCGATAAGTCTGACCTCCACCCTTCCAAATTTCGATAGGCGCGAAAAAGCGGCCGCGGCCATCCAGCCGGCGGTTCCGCCTCCGACGACGACAATCTTCCTGATCGGCATCATTTCGGCTCCCTCAATCGACTGCCCGACGCGGCATCGCCGCTTCCTTGAGCTAGCATGGCCCGCGCCGAGGTTTTTCCGGTCGAGTCCCAATTTTCAAAGAAATGGCGCGACGAAAAATTTCGAGCCTGCGGCAAGACGGCAACACCCGAGCCGACGCCAATTGCCCGGCGCTCACGAGAGAAATGTACAAAGTAAAACAGCATGTTAAGCGACAAACCTACGACAGGACCCGGAAATTCGCGCCGCCTCGTCAACTCCAAAGGCAGACAAAGACCGCCAGAATTTTCTGTTTGTGACCGGTAACAAAGTATGGTTTCATTGGCAATCAAACAAGACGGTGCCGGCAAGCGCTGTTGCCAAATTTGGGAGGTCGGCGTGGCGGCGAAAAAGCAATCGATCATTGATCTGTCCGCGAAACGAATGTTGATGTTGGGGACGGCGTCCGGATTGGCCATCTGCACGGTTCTGGGCGGCGTCGCTTTCGCGCAGGAAGAGCCGGTCGATCAGGTCGAAGAGACCGTCCGGGACGAGGCGGAAGACGAAGAAGACGTCATCGTCGTACAGGGCTTCCGCCGTTCGCTACAAAATGCGCAGGACATCAAGGAGAACGCTGACACGTTTGTCGACGCGATTACGGCGGAGGACATCGGCGCGTTGCCAGACCGCTCCGTCGCCGAAGCGCTGCAGCGCATCCCGGGCGTCAATATCAGCCGGTTCGCGAAAACCACCGATCCGGACCGTTTCTCGGTTGAGGGCGCGGGGGTCGTCATCCGGGGTCTGCCTTTTGTGCGATCCGAATTGAACGGCCGCGATATTTTCTCGGCCAACGGCGGTCGAGAATTGAGCTTCAACGACGTGTCGCCGGAATTGCTCGGCGGCGTTGAAGTCTACAAGAACGCCACAGCGGACATGATCGACGGCGGCATATCGGGCACGGTCAACCTTGTCACGCGCAAGCCTCTCGACAACCCTGGCCTGAACTTCGCCGGCACGGTCGAGGCCAATTATGGCGACCTCGCGAAGGAATGGTCGCCGGCCTTTTCGGTTCTCGGGTCGAATACATGGGATACGAATGCCGGAAGGTTCGGCATCCAGCTCGGCTATGCGCAGTCGGAGCTGATTACGCGAACCGATGCGTCGCAGGTCACGGATCCGTGCTTTCGGGCCTCAACGCTCGACGGGCCCTGCATCCGGTTGAATGACGTGGGCAGCGGCGGCGTCAACGGCGATCCGAACTTCACGGAAGACAATTTTCCGCCGGCCGGAACCGTTCTTGCGCCGAAGGGCGCCGGCATACGGACGACGCAATTCGATCGCGATCGTCAGGCCTTCTCCGCCATCGCGCAATGGGAGAGCCCAGATCGCCGGTTTCTGGCGACCTTTGAGTTTCTACGCGCGGAATCTGAACTGAAACTCGATGAGTATGCGATCCTCGCGCTCGTCAATGATGACAATTTATTCGCAATTCCAGGATCGCCGTGGACATTTGACTCCAATGGCGTGTTTCAGACCGGCGTGCTGACGCAGGTCTCCGGCCGCGGCGGCGCCGATTGCGCGGCCGGCTCGCTGAACCCGCCGATGGGCGGCACTTTCCCGTGCAACCCTCAGGTCGGCATCTCGACGGAAAATCTGCGTTTCCAGCGCGAGGACGACGCCAAGACGCAGGACTTCTCCCTCGATCTGAAATGGAATCCGACCGACCGCCTGAGCATCAACCTGGAAGGCCAGCACATCACTTCAGACCGCAATGAAAACGCGTTGATTGCGGCGATGCAGACCTATTCGGATATTTTCGTCGACATTGGCGGCGACACGCCGATTGTCGAGTTCAGGACGCCGGCGACGACAGACGGGAGTTCGGATGCGAACTTCTTCACCAATCCGGACCGCACCTTCTATTGGTTCCTCCTCGACAACCAGATCCGGAACACCGGCGAACTGACGAGCTTCCGCGGCGACGTCGACTATGAGATCGGCGAAGGGTTCATCAAAGCGGCGCGTTTCGGCGCCAGGTGGGCTGATCGCAAACGCGAAACCCAGGACGATCAGTTCGCCAATTGGGGCAATCTTTCCGCGCCATGGCTCGGCAACTCGCAATGGACCAGCGATTTTCCGGCTTCGTCGGGCGTGCGCAATCCCTTTGCGGAATTCCAGCGCGGCGAGGGCGGATCCCCGCTCCCGGGCGGCGAAGCGATTTTTTACGGCGGCGACAATCTTGTCTCGGAATATCTCAGTGGGATGACGCAGCAGCAGGCCGACGAAATCATCATCGCCTGGGAAAACACGTTTGGCTTCTGGGACCGCAGTTCGTTTGGACCTTTCCCGACGTCGTGGAGACCGATCGTGCAGCCGCGCGCGCAGTCTGACGTTGGCGAAACCACACTGTCTTTCTACGGCCGCGTCGACTTCGGATCCGACGGCTTCCTTGGGACGGGATTGACGCTCGATGGCAATGCCGGCGTGCGCTACGTTCGAACCACGGTTCAGTCTGATGGCTCGATCGCATTTCCGCCAATAGCGTCTGCACCAAACCTGGTGCTCTGCGATCCGATGTTGCCCGGCGGATTGCCCGGGTTCTGCAGCCTGTCGCCGGCGCGCACAGCAGAATTCCTCAGCGTCTTTACTGGCGAAATGCTCGATGACAACGCCGACATCGAATTCGACCACATCTTGCCGAGCTTTAACGCCAAGCTTGGAATTACGGACGGGTTCCTCTTCCGTTTCGGCATTTCGAAAGGCATCTCGCGGCCGGACCTCGCCGCTTTTGCGACTGGCGGCGTATTGTTCGACAATACCAACAATCTGCGGGATGCCGGCACGCTGGAGACCGGACCGTTATTCGGAATCTCAACCGGGAACCGCCTCTTGCGCCCGGTTGAGTCCCTCAATGTCGATCTTTCCGCGGAATGGTATTTCGACGATGTCGGTTCATTGACGTTCTCGGTGTTCCGCAAATACCTCGACAACAATATCAATCGAGGCGTCACCTTGCGTGACTTCACCAGCCCGTCGGGCGTCACCACGACGGTGGAAGTCAACGGCCCGTCAAACGTCGATGAGGGGGTCCTGCAGGGATTTGAGTTCGCCTACCAGCAGACATACGACTTCCTGCCCGGCCCGCTGCAGCATCTCGGCAGCCAGATCACCTACACCTATGTCGATGGCGGCGAGTTCTCAAATCCGAACCTCAATGACAATCAAGGTTCGCTTGCTGCGATCACGCCTTTCGCCGGCATTTCCGATCACACGGTCAATGCGACCGTATTCTATGAAGATAGCCGGGTGTCGGCCCGCCTCGCCTATAATTGGCGGTCGGAATTTCTGCTGACGGCGCGCGATGATATCTTCCCGTTTGCGCCGATTTTCGGCGAGGCGACCGGACAGCTTGACGGCTCGATCTTCTACAGCGTCTCCGAAAAGGTGAAGCTCGGCGTGCAGGCGGTGAACATTCTCGACGAAGTCACGAAAACGTCTTACCTCGTAGACTTCGACAACACGCAGTTCATTCGCTCGGCATTCAGGAATGACCGACGCTTCACCTTCCTGGCGCGCTGGGATTTCTAAGTTTCAGTCGGATTACCTCCTCCCGATAATCCGATGAATGGGCCTTTGCCTCGGCAAAGGCCCATTTTCTTGTTGCGCCGTGCAGTCGCGATCGTGAAAGATCGATGGGCTCGGGTCGCCCGGACGGAGCGCGCATATGCTGAATGCAGCGGAAAAAGTTGCTGAGATCGTTCGGCCGACGGCCGAGCAGTTTCGCAACGAGATTTACCCGAAAGCCGAACCCGTCGTCATGCGCGGCGTCGCCAATGACTGGCCGCTGGTGAAGGCGGCGGCCCGTTCCGACGATGATGTCGCCTCCTATCTTCGATCACACGATAACGGGGCTAGCGTCGATATTCTGGTCGGCGATCCGTCGATCAAAGGCAGGTTCTTTTATGGCGAGGGTTGTCGCGGCGTCAATTTCAAGCGCGCGCAGCAACCGCTTGCGGAAGTGCTCGGCTCGCTCGCGAACGCCCAACCCGGCGGCGATAACGCCGCCGTCTATGTCCAGGCGACGCCGGTATCGCGGATCCTGCCGTCCTTGTTGTCGGAAGTCGCGCTTCCGCACGCGCCGCCGAGCGTCACGCCGATGATCTGGATTGGCAACGCCGTGACCGTGCAGACGCATTTCGATCTCTCGCAGAACATCGCCTGCGTCGCTGGCGGACGGCGCCGCTTCACGCTTTTTCCGCCGGATCAGACAGCCAATCTTTATATGGGGCCGATCGAAAATACGCCCTCGGGAACGCCGATCAGCCTCGTCGCCCTGCATGACGTCGACTTCGAGAAGTTTCCGAGATTTCGCGAAGCCGAACGACATGCGCGCGTTGCGGATCTGGAGCCAGGAGACGCGCTTTTCATACCCTATCTCTGGTGGCACCACGTTCAGTCCTTCGACCGGCTGAACGTGCTCGTCAATTACTGGTGGAACGAATATGACGTCCTCGGCTCGCCGCTGGACACGCTGCTGCATGCGATCCTGACCTTGCGCGATCAGCCGCCGCCGATGCGCGACGCCTGGAAGGCGTTTTTCGATCACTTCGTTTTCGGCGTTAGTGGGTCATGCGTTGATCACATTCCGCCAGACATGAGGGGCGGCCTTGGCGAGCTGTCCTGGCCGGCGCGGGTGCGATTGTGGAACGCGCTTGCGGCGGGCGTGCGCCATCGCGCTGATTTGATCAGCAACAGGAAACCGGATTAGGAGCGTTCATCATGCGAAGTGCTAGATGGCTCAGATTGACGGTTCTTTCCGCCGGATCGCTTTTCGCCGCCGCATGTTCGGCGGAGACGGAGGCGTCCGACGCCGCGAATGACGACGTGGCGACGATGGTCGCTGTCGCGCAGGAAACGTTGCAGGGGGAGGGCTGGGAACTTGTCTGGGCCGACGAATTTTCGGGAAGCGAACTCGATCGCGCAAAGTGGGCGCCGGAGATTTCCTGTTGGGGCGGCGGCAATGACGAACGCCAATGCTACACCGATCGGCCGGAAAACATCGAGGTGCGCGACGGCGTGCTGCATTTGATCGCAAAAAAGGAATCCTTCGAAGGCCCAACCTTTCCTCCGGAGTTCGGTCGCAGTGGGACGACGCGCCAGTCCTATACGTCGGGAAAAGTGCGCACCCGCGGCCTCGCCGACTGGCGATATGGCCGCATCGAAATTCGCGCGAAGCCGCCCGCCGGCCAAGGGACGTGGCCTGCGGTCTGGATGATGCCCGCGGAGGACTATTACGGGGCCTGGCCGCTTTCCGGCGAAATTGACATTCTCGAAGCGGTCAATCTCGGCGCCGCCTGTCCCGACTGCGACGGCGAAATCGGCGAAAACCGAACGATCAGCGCGCTGCATTTCGGCGACGCCGCGCCCGGCAACGACTTCGTCGATGTTCGCGTCGCACTTCCGGATGGCGCCTTGCCGTCCGAAGATTTTCATGTCTGGGCGGCGGAATGGGCGGAAGGGGAGATCCGGTTTTTCCTGGATGGCGTTCAGTATTTCCGCGTGACGAATGATAAGTGGCATACGGCCTCGCCGCGCGCCGAGGGGAATCCGAATGCGCCTTTTGACAGGCCGTTTTATATCATGGCGAATCTGGCGATCGGCGGGCGGCTGTCAGAGCGGAACAACGAAAAGGGCGTCAGCGATACTGCAACGCCCAACGCATTTCTGATCGACTGGATACGCATATATCAGTGCAAGGAAGACATGGAGAAGGGCCGCGTCTGCTTGCGCTAGCTTCTTTTTTCGCAGCGCTGCCGCTGCATTATTTGACCTCGTACTCGATCGCCGCAGTCAGTTCCGCCGCCGAGGATCCGCCGACATGGATGTCGAAGACGCCGGGCTCGACGACGAATTCTCCGTTTCCAAGGTAAAAGCCAAGTTCTGTTGCCGAAAGCGTGAACGAGACATCTTCTCCTTGTCCCGCAGGCAAAAGGAGTCTCCTGAAGCCTTTCAATTCCCGGATCGGCCGGCTCACGCTCGCGACACGATCGTGAATATACAATTGCGCGACCTCGACCCCGGCGCGATCGCCGGCGTTTGTGACGCGAAATTTAACTTCGACGGCGTCGCCGGCCTGACCGATCTGCAAATTGGAGTATTTGAAATTCGTGTAACTTAATCCGTGTCCGAACGGGTAGAGCGGCGCGTTTTCTTCGTCCATGTAATGCGACCAGAAAACTTCCTTGCGCGGCCCGGGCCGGCCAGTGTTCAAATGATTATAGTAGATCGGGATCTGGCCGACCGAGCGGGGAAAAGTCATCGGCAGCTTGCCGCTCGGATTGACGTCGCCCGTCAATACGCCGGCTATCGCGTGACCGGCTTCGTGACCCAAATGCCATGCCTGCACGATCGCCGGCGCATTTTCATCGGCCCAGGCGAGTACGAGCGGGCGTCCGCTCATCACGACGAGAATGACGTTTGGGTTGGCCGCGTGCACGGCTTCGAGCAATTCCTGCTGGACGCCAGGAAAACCGAGATCGGCTCTGCTGCGCGCTTCGCCGGACTGGTAGGCGTCCTCGCCGAGGACGATGACGACCTTGTCCGCCTGTCGTGCGGCGTCGACCGCGGCGGCGAAACCGCTGCGGTCCGAGACGTTGATTTCAACCTCCGTCAGGAAATCGGCGTCGCCGGTTTCGACTACGGCGCCTTCCGCATAGGTGAAATCGATGCCCGCCGCCTCGAAGGCTTCCCGCACGGAAACGGCCGAATTTTTCTCGCCCTGCGCCCGCCAATTGCCGATCGGCGTATCCTTGTCCGCCGCGAGGGCGCCGATCAGCGCGATCTTTTCGCCGTCGCGCAACGGCAGCGCGCCGGAGTCGTTTTTCAAAAGGACGATCGACGCTTCCGCGACGGACCGCGCCTTTGCGCGATGCGCCGCTGTAAATAGCGACGCTTTCTCGCGCGCGGCGTCGACGTATCGATAGGGATCGTCAAAAAGCCCCAGTTCGAATTTGACGCGCAAGACGCGGCGAACCGCATCGTCGATCCACTGCTCGTCGATTGCGCCTGAGCGCACCAGCTCGGGCAGGTGCGGCTCATAGACAAAACTCTCCATGTCCATATCGGAGCCGCCGGCGATCGCTAGGCGCGCCGCATCGCGCGCATCAGCGGCATAGCCGTGTTCGATCATTTCAATGCCCGAACCCCAGTCGGAAACGACAAAACCGTCGAAACCCCAATCTCCCTTCAACACATCGCGCTGAAGGAATTTGTCGCCGGTCGCCGGAATCCCGTTCAGAGTATTGAACGAATTCATCACAGTGCGCGCATCGGCGCGTTCGATGGCGGCTCGGAACGGCGGAAGGATTGTGTTGTAGAGCGTCACCGTGCCGACATCGGCCGCGTTGTAGTCTTTGCCTGACTCGGCGAAGCCGTAGCCGGCGAAATGTTTCAGCGTCGCGGCGATCGTGTCGGGCGCGCTAAGGTCATCGCCCTGAAAACCGCGAACGCGCGCGACGGCGATTTCAGCACCGAGATAAGGGTCTTCTCCGGCCCCTTCCATGACGCGGCCCCAGCGGGGATCGCGGGAAATATCGGCCATTGGCGCGAAGGTCCAGTTCAATCCCTGGGCCGAGGCCTCAATCGCCGCAATGCGCGCGCTTTGCTCGATCAGGTCGAGATCCCAACTCGCCGCTTCCGCGAGCGGAATCGGAAAAATCGTTTTGTGGCCGTGAATGACATCATAGCCAAAAATCATCGGGATACCGAGGCGGGACTCCTCGACAGCGATTTTCTGCAGCTCACGAACTTTTTCGGCGCCGACGACATTCAGAACCGATCCGACAACGCCTGACTTTATCAGCTCGCGGGCTCGGCGGGCGCGCTCATCCGCGGGAACCGGTCCGGTGACGTCGCCGGGGTCGGAGAACTGCGTCAGTTGCCCGGCCTTTTCGGCGATCGTCATTTGCGAAATCAACTTGTCGATTTTTGCTTCAGTCGCACGGTCGAGTGAACGCTGCGTTGGTGTGCGATCGGCGTCGCCGCCGCCGCAGGCCGCAAGCGACAGGGTGCTGATCAGACCGAGCGCCAGATGCCGCAAAGGACTCTTCGCGGTGAGGGGTGCGTCGCCAAAGGGGTCCATATTGCCGTCTCCTTCCGTCTGATCACGGAGCTGTCGCTACCGGGTTGAAAAACATAGAAATTCTTGGCCATCCGGTGAAGCTGGCGCGTTGACGCCCGATAATGTTACTGGTAACATTTTAAACGTATCACGCTTCCTGCGGATGGCAATCTCCCTGGAACGTCGTCAAGAGACAAAGTTGGTTTCGGCGGTCGGCGTCGAAGGCGAAATTCCGGACGCCCGTCGCGTCCGCATCCGGCGCGAAGGGTCTCGTGCGTAAGGCGAATAAGAATAAGGCGACTGAACACGCCTTTCTGGGAGGTCATGGACTATGGCGCTGACGCTCACCGATCTTTTGATCGTTGGTCTTTACGCATTCGCGCTTTTGGCGATCGCAATTTGGGTTTCGCGAGAGCCGAAGGGCGAGACCCGGGACACCGAGGATTATTTTCTCGCCGGACGCGCCTTGCCCTGGTGGGCGATCGGGGCGTCGCTCATTGCGTCGAACATTTCGGCGGAACAGATCATCGGGCAGTCCGGTCAGGGCTTTGCCGTCGGCATCGCCATCGCGGCTTATGAATGGCAGGCGGCGATCGTCCTGATCATCGTGGCGAAATGGTTTCTCCCGATTTTCCTGAAGCGCGGCATCTACACCATGCCGCAATTTCTGGATCAGCGTTATGGCGGGGGCGTGAAGTCGCTAATGTCCGTCTATTGGATCGTACTTTATACGGCGGTCAATCTGACGACGGTACTCTGGCTTGGGGGACTGGCGGTAAATTCGCTGACCGGGCTGCCGGTCATGATCTCGATGGCCGCCCTCGGATCCTTCGCGGCGCTCTATTCCTTATATGGCGGCCTCAAGGCGGTGGCGCTGACCGACATCATCCAGGTGGTGATCCTTGTGGTCGGCGGTCTCGCCATCACCTGGTTTGCGCTCGACCGCGTCAGCGGCGGCGCAGGCGCGCTTGACGGGCTGGCGATCCTTTACAAGGAGATGCCGGATCACTTCACGATGATCCTGTCGCGCGACCATCCCGCTTACAGCGACCTGCCGGGCATCTGGACGCTGCTCGGCGGCTTGTGGGTCCTGCATTTCTCCTATTGGGGCTTCAATCAGTACATCATCCAGCGCGCCCTCGGCGCGCAGAGCCTCGCCGAGGCGCAAAAGGGTCTCGCCTTCGCCGCGTTCCTCAAATTGCTGATACCGCTGATCGTCGTCATCCCCGGCATCGCCGCGGTTGTCCTGGCTGGTCAAGGCGCGGTTGACGGCGCGGCGCTCGCCGAGAAGTCGGACCGCACCTATGGCGAGCTGATGAAATTGGCGCCGACGGGCCTGCGCGGACTTGTATTCGCGGCGCTCATCGCGGCGATTGTCTCCTCCCTCGCCTCGATGATGAATTCCATTTCGACGATCTTCACGATGGACATCTATCGCGCGGCATTCGGCGGGCGGGCCGAGCGCCATTACGTGATGGTCGGCAGGATTTCGGCGTTTGCCGCCATGAGCGTTGCGCTCTTGCTTGCAAAGCCCTTCATCGGCGGCTTTGAAAGCGGTTTCCAGACCGTGCAGGAATATTCCGGCTTTATCGCGCCAGGCGTCGTCGCCGTTTTCCTGCTTGGATTTTTCGCAAGGCGCACCAACGCGGCGGGCGCGTTCGCGGCGCTCTTCGCGTCCATCGGTTTCAATATCGCCATGAAATTCGGGGCGCCCGACGTCCCATTCATCATCCGCGTCTGGATCGTTTTCCTCGGATGCGTCGGCATGGGATTCATCTTCTCCCGCTTCACGCCGAAGCCGGCGCCTGACCGGCCCGTTCAGCTGGGCGACATCGCCTTCGCCACCAGCGGGCTGTTCAACGTAATGGCGGTCCTCGTCGCCGTCATTCTCGCAGGATTGTACGTCCTCTTGTGGTAGGTCCCGAAGTCGCCGGGACGGTCGGCGCGAAAATTCGCTGCCCCGCAAACGAAGAAGGACGGCAGCTTTGAGACGCCTTTGTCCGGTCCGGGCAGCAAGGTCGACGGCGCCCGCGCTGCGATTGGCGGTGGCGAAGTTTGCGCCTTCTAGATAAACAGGTCTGCGTCGGCGCCACGGCGAGGGACGATGCCTGTTTTCCAGTCAGAAATCGACACAAGGTCGGAGGCGTTCGCCGCAAACAGATCGGCGCATCTAAAGCTGATCGACGAATTCCGCGCGCTCGAGCGGAAGATCGTCGAGACGTCGTCGCGGGCGAAGGCCAAATTCGACAAGCGCAGCCAGCTCCTGCCGCGCGACCGGCTGGCGCTGGTCCTCGATCGCGGCGCGCCGTTTCTGGAGCTGTCGACGCTGTGCGGCTTCAAGATGCATGACGATGACGGCGATCACAATATTTCGGGCGGCGGCGGCATTTGCGGCATCGGCTTCATTTCGGGCGCGCGCTGCATGATCTCCGCCTCCGATTCCGGCATCAAGGGCGGCGCCGCGACGCCGATGGGCGTATTGAAAGCGCTGCGCGCGCAGGAGATCGCGCTGAAGCAGAAATTGCCGTTCGTGCAACTGATCGAAAGCGCGGGCGCCAATCTCTTTCGTCAGGCCGACATGTTCATTCCCGGCGGCCAGACCTTCGCCAATCTTGCGCGGCTGTCGGCCGCCGGCTGCCCCGTCATTTCTGTCGTGCACGGATCATCGACGGCGGGGGGCGCCTATCAGACGGGGCTTTCCGATTATGTCATCGTCGTCAGGGGCCGCTCGAAGATTTTCCTGGCGGGTCCGCCGCTGTTGAAGGCAGCGACCGGCGAGATCGCGACCGACGAAGATCTCGGCGGCGCGGAAATGCACTATCAGGTCTCGGGAACCGCCGAATACATGGCGGAAAACGACGCGGACGGGCTGCGTCTCGCGCGCGAAATCCTGGCGAAGCTGCAATGGAACCGGGATTTGCCGGCGCGCCAGCGCTCCTTCGCCGAGCCGCTCTACGACCCGGAGGAAATTCTCGGAATCACCCCTGCCGACTACAAGACCTCCTATGACGTGCGCGAGACGATCGCGCGCATCGTTGATGGGTCCGACCTGCTCGGCTTCAAGGACGGCTATGGCGCGGCGACCGTTTGCGTTCACGCGGAGATCGCCGGCCACGCCGTCGGCATCATCTCGAACAACGGCCCGATCGACGCCGACGGCGCCGCCAAGGCCGCACAGTTCATTCAACTGCAGTGCCAGGCCGGAACGCCGGTCGTCTTCCTGCAGAACACCACCGGCTATCTTGTCGGGACGGATGCGGAACAGCGCGGCATCGTCAAGCATGGATCGAAGATGATCCAGGCGGTGACCAACATGACCGTGCCGAAGATCACCCTGCATATCGGCGCCTCCTTCGGCGCCGGCAATTACGGCATGTGCGGGCGCGCCTTCGACCCGTCCTTCATCTTCGCCTGGCCGAACAACCGGGTCGCGGTGATGGGCGGCGAACAAGCGGCCAAGACCATGCGCATTGTCGGCGAAGAGGGCGCGCGCGCGCGCGGCGAAGAACCGAACGCCGGCTATTTCGACGCCATGGCGAAGACCATCATCGACAAATATGACGAGGAAAGCCGCGCGCTGTTCGCCACCGCGCGGCTCTGGGATGACGGCCTTGTCGACCCGCGCGATTCAAGGAAGCTCCTCGCTTTCTGTCTCGATACGGTCGCCGAGGCGCGCGAGCGCAAGCTGCGGCCGAATGTCTTCGGTATAGCGAGGATGTGATGACGCTGCCGCCGTTCGCCGATATCCTTGTCGAACGTCGCCAGTCGGCGCTGGTCGCGACCTTGAACCGGCCGCACGCGAAGAACGCGCTGAATGCGGCGATGGTCGAGAGCCTGTTCGCGCTATGCGATCGTCTGCGCGACATGGACGGCGTGCGCGCGCTTGTCCTGCGCGGCGCCGGCGGAACCTTCTGCGCA
>JBGSNB010000579.1:0-1677 GCA_041739835.1 Parvularculaceae bacterium
GCGCCGGCGCCGCCGGTCGTCGCCGCAATATCGCCGATCGGGTCGGCGGAGCGGCGCGTCGCCGGCTCTTCCGGGCCTTCGGCGATCACCTCGACGGGCTCGGTCTCCTGCCCGCCGACGCGGTCATAGACCGTCAGGTCGCCGCCATTGGCGGCGTCGGCGACGGAGTTCTCGATTTTCAGCGGTTCGGGGTCGGCCGAGACATAAGGCGCGGACGCCTGCTGCTGTCCGTTCCGGATCCCCTGCTTGTAGGCGATCCACACGACCGAGGCGAGCGCGCCCAGCATGACGACGCCCATCAGGAGAACGACGAGCCCTGAAAGGCCCCGCTCCTCCTCACCGTCGTCATCGTCGAAATCTTCGAGTTCGTCGATATCGTCGTCGAACGCCGCCGCTTCGCTTTTGCTCATCGTTTCCTCCGCAAGCCGCCAGCATCCGGCGCCCAGCCTGAATACGCCCCTGATTTGCGCCATCCCATGCGCGAATCATCCACGAACCGCAAGCATAACATCAGGGCCTTGAGGGGTCGAACGCGCCAGCGCCAGCGGACCCGTTCTGTGGAAAAGGAGGCGGCCTAAAGCAGCGGCTCGCCGCTGAACAGGCGCTGATGCTCGCGCAGGGCGTAACGGTCGGTCATGCCCGCAATGTAGTCGCAGACCGCCCTTGCATGCGCGGCGGCGCCCTGCGCCGGATCCGCCCGCCATTGCGGCGGCAGGGTCTCCGCCTCTTCGAAAAACTCCCCGAACAGGGCATGGACGACGCGTTTGGCCTGGCTGCGCGCGCGGTTCACCTTGTAGTGCCTGTACATATTTTCATGCAGGAAAGCGCGCAGACCCGCGAGCTCGGCCTTCATCGAAGCTGAAAAATCGACGGTCTGGCGCGTCGCGCGGCGGACCGCATCGGCGTCCTTCGGCGCAAGGGCGGCGAGCCGCGCTCTGGTTTCCTTTTCGACATCGGCGACCATCGCGCCGATGAGGGCCGACACCGCCTCGGCGATCAGGATGTCGCGCGGCGCGTTCGGAAATTCCCGCTCGACACGCGCGATCGCGGGTCCGACCAGCGGCAGGCCGCGCGCCGCATCGAAAGAAAAGAGCCCGGCGCGCAGCCCGTCATCGACGTCGTGATTGTTGTAGGCGATGTCGTCGGCGATCGCCGCGATCTGCGCTTCCAGCGACGGGAAGCTGTCGAGCCAGAGATCATGCGCCGCCGAATACTCGACGATCGCGGCGGGGAGCGCCTCTTTCTTCGCCGCGAGCGGCCCGGACAGCGGGCCGTTGTGCTTGACGACGCCCTCCAGCGTCTCCCAGGCGAGATTGAGACCCTCGAAGCGCGCATGGCGGCGCTCGAGCTTCGTCAGCAGGCGGAGCGTCTGAGCGTTGTGGTCGAAGCCGCCGAAATCCGCCATGCACTCCTTCAGCGCGTCCTCGCCGGTATGGCCGAAGGGCGGATGGCCGAGATCATGCGCCAGCGCCACGCATTCGGCGAGATCTTCGTCGAGCTTCAAGGTGCGCGCGAGGCTGCGCGAGATCTGCGCGACCTCCAGCGAATGGGTGAGGCGCGTGCGGTAATGGTCGCCCTCGTGATAGATGAAGACCTGCGTCTTGTGCTTCAGCCGGCGGAAGGCGACGGCGTGAATGACGCGGTCGCGGTCGCGCTGGAAGGGCGTTCGCGTCGCGC
>JBGSNB010000474.1:0-1671 GCA_041739835.1 Parvularculaceae bacterium
GCGATCGGCGCCGGCGTCGACCTCGCGACCGCCTGCGATTGCCGCTACGCGTCGGCGGACGCGTTCTTCGCCGTGCAGGAGACGGCGATCGGCATGACCGCCGATGTCGGGACGTTCCCGCGTCTGATGCGCATCATTCCGGAAGGCTGGGCGCGTCAGATGGCCTTCACCGGCGAACGCCTGCCGGCGGCAAAGGCGAAGGAGATCGGTCTCGTCAACGAGGTCTTTGCGACGCCCGAAGCGTTGCTTGACGGCGTCATGGCGATCGCGGAGCGGATCGCGGCGCACTCCCCGCTCGCGGTCACCGGCTGCAAGGCGATGGCGAATTATGCGCGCGATCATTCAACCGCCGACGCGCTTGATTATATCGCGGTCTGGAACGCCGCGATGCTGCGGCCCGCCGATATCCGGGAAGCCTTTTTGGCGCGAAGCGAACAGCGTGCGCCCGCCTTCGACAATTTGAAGCGCGTCGGGGAATAGGCCGGTGAGCGGCGAGGGTTTTCCTAGAATTTGCGCGGTCTGGTTAACCGGCGCTTCAGCCTGCGCGGCTAAACCTGTCGATGCGGGGAGGGCCGTCATGATCACGATCCTGGACATCTATTCTGTCACGCTCTTGCTGATCTCGCTCTTGATGTTCGTCGTCCGGTATTTGCGGGAAGAGCCGCCGGTCACGCCCTATCTCGTCATCGCCTGCACCTGCGGCGTCGGCAATTTCCTCGCCGACCAGGGCGGCGGCGCCGGCGCCTTGATGCTGCTCGTCGCGGCGTCCTTCCTATTTCTCGGCTGCCTCATCTACCCGCAATTTCGCGGCTCGAAGCGCGACAAGCGGGATGCGGCGCGCAAGACGCCCTAAAGCGCCGCCGCAATCGCGCCGGAATAAGATCTTCAATTCTCCCTGCGCGCGCCGCCGATCGGCCGCGTTGCGCGCGCCCTTTGGCGGCTCCGTCGCCAATCAAGGGAGATCCCCGTGCCCCTCATCGCGCCTGCGCGCTCGTTCGGCCTCAAGCTTATTCTGGTCGGGGCGCTCGCCTTCCTGCTCTGGATTCCGTGCCTGCTGATCTACGCCCTCGTCTGGGAGCGTTCGACGAGGGCCGACCAGGCGCGAAGCGAAATTCACAACCTCGCCGGCGGCCGGCAGACGATCAGCGGGCCGATCATTCTTGTTCCCGCGATCATCGACACCGGCAAGACGACGAAACTCGGCGAGGCGATCACCCGGCGCGCCACTTTCGTCTTCACGCCGGCGACGCTGGAGATCAATAGCGCGGTCGACGCCTCGATCCGGCGGCGGTCGATCTTCGATGCAACGATCTTTGACGCCGACATCACGCTGGAGGGATCTTTCAACGCCCTCTCGGCGCCTCGCCTCGGCGAGGGCGCGGCGACGCTGCTATGGGAAGAGGCGCGGCTCGCCGTCAAATTCGACAGCGAATTGTCGCTGAAGGGCGTTCGCGCCGCGCCAAGCCTCGCCATCGACGGCAAAGAGGTCTTAACGCCGTTCGAGCCCGGCCTCGCGCTGGAGGGCGACGCCGACAATCCGCTGCAACCCGCGAGCGGCGTTGCTGTCGCCTTGCCGATCGGCGATCCTGCGCGAGGGTTTCGGTTTGCGATGCGCCTGTCGATGTCCGGCGGCGGCGCGCTCAATTTCGCGCCGGTCGGCGAAGCGACGAC
>JBGSNB010000589.1:0-1790 GCA_041739835.1 Parvularculaceae bacterium
GCCCTCGCCGACCGCGATCGCTTCGCCGAGGCCGAGCGACGGCAAGCACGAGAGGAGACTGGTCGAGGCGTCTGGCACCGCGGCGCGCAGGGCTTCCTGGTCCGCCTGGTTCGCAAGGCGCATCGCGAAAATGGTGTTGCACTGGGAGAGGATCGTCGCGTCGAGTTCCGTCGGGCGTTGCGAGGCGACCCACAGCGACACCCCGACCTTTCGGCCTTCCTTGGCGATCCGGATCAGCGCCTTGCGCGTCGGCGCAAAGCCTGCCGTTTCCTTCGCCGGCGCGTAGCGATGCGCATCCTCGACGATCAGCGCGATCGGCGCCGCGCCGTGGCTCCACAGGCCGAATTCGAACGCGAGGCGCGCGACGACCGAGACGATCACCTGCGCGACTTCCGCCGGCAGGCCGCCAAGTTCGATGATCGAGATCGGCGAGCCTTCGACCGGGATCCGGAAGAGCTGGCCGAGAAATTCCGACATCGTGTCCTGTACGGTGAGGCCGCCGAACATGAAGCCGTAACGCGCATCCTGGCTGATGCCGTGAAGACGCGCGCGCAGCCGCTTGTAGGGGCCCGTCGCGCGGGCGTTCTCGAGACTGCCGAGCGTCTTGTCGATCAGCGTCAGCAATTCCGAGATGCGATAGGGAACCGGCGTGTCGACCGTGATGTTCGATCCGTCGCGGCGCTCGGCGTGCATCTTGGCGCCCGACGCGGCGGCGGAGAGGTTCATCTTCTTTGCGACCGGGATGAGGTCGCCGAGTATTTCGATCTCTTCCGCGCAATTGACGCGCCCGGGGTAGAGAATTTCGACCAGCTCTTCATAGGTCAGCATCCAGTAGGGCAAGGTCAGGCTCGAGGTGTCGAACACCACGGCGTCGGCGCCGAAGCAATGCGAATATTCATTGTGCGGATCGAGAATGACGATGTGCCCGTGCTTGTAGCGCTGCAGCACCGCAGAGAGCATCAGCGTGATCGCGCAGGACTTGCCGGCGCCGGTGGTGCCGAGGATCGCGCAATGGCGCGAGAAGAGGTCATTGACGGAGACGGTCGCCGGAATGGCGATATCCTGCTTGACGACGCCGATGCGAACGCTCGCCGAGCCGTTGGCGGCGAACAGCGCCGCCAGTTCCTCGCGCGCGGCGAGCTGCACTTCATCATGCAACGTCGGAAAGGTCGAGACGCCGCGCCGGAAACGCGCCGGCGTCTTCGGCGTCGGCTTGGTGAATTCGCCGATCAGCTCAAGCTCGATGATGCGCAGATCCTTGCCGCCGGAATCGAGCGACGGCGCCGGCACGCTCATCGCCGATACAAGACCGAGAACGATGCAGGCGCCGGTATCGACCGAGAGGATCGCGCCGAGTTGCGGGCGGTGAATGCGGTCGAGATCCGGACGATCCTCGTCGAGCATGACGAGCGCATGCGAGCCATTGACGGAGACGACCTCGCCGATGCGGGTCTTGCGGCGCGCGGCGGCGGCGCGCAGCTTGTCTGCGGCGGTCAGGTTTTCTGCGGCGGCTTGCGACATGGCGGTCTCCTGAGTTCCAATTATCCGGCGAGCTTCATTTCAGCGTCCGGCGCGGCGGCGTCGCGCCGCGGCGGCGGCAAGGCGATCCTGACCAGCGTCCCCTCGCCGAGTTTCGACTTGATCGAAAAACGGCCGCCCTGCAGTTCGACAAAAGTCTTGGCGATCGCGAGGCCGACGCCCGGCCCGGCGAAAGAGCGGTCGAGGCCGCGATGCGTTTCCTGAAACGCCTGCAACGCTTTTTCGATCGCTTCGGGCGCCATCCCTTCGCC
>JBGSNB010000595.1:0-4487 GCA_041739835.1 Parvularculaceae bacterium
TCGCCGGCCAGCGCGTCATCGTCCAGGATGACATGCTGCGCGCGCTGGCGGGCGACATCGGCGAGCTGAAGCCGAAATTTACGCCGCATTATCTTTCCGGCCTCGCGGCGCGGCAGGCCGGCGGCGCGCTGACGACCGCGCAGGATGAGGCCGGGCTTGCCTTCGAGCTGCGGTTTATCGCCGAATCCGACCAATCCGCGCCGGTTGCGTTAACGGCGGGCTAACCGAAACGTCGGAAAGTGGCGGCGTCATCCAGAGGACGCGCGACCAGCCATGAAGACCTGTCTTATCGTTGAAGATTCAAGCGTCATCCGTGAAATCGCCCTTCGCATCCTGACCGATCTGTCGGTCGAAGCGACGGAAACCGAAACCGCCGCCGAAGCGCTCGACTGCTGCCGCCGGAAAAAGCCGGACGTCGTGCTGCTCGACTGGGATCTGCCCTCGCTCGGCGCGCTCGATTTCCTCCGCGGCGTCGCAGAATTGCCGAGCGACCAGCGCCCTGCGATCATCCTCTGCGCAACGGAGAACGACCCGCAGCAATTCACCCTCGCGAAAGCCGCGGGCGCCGGGCACTATCTCCTGAAGCCGTTTGACCGCCAATCGATCGAATCCAAGCTCGCCGAAATCGGCGTCGTCGACGGCGCAACCGTCTCGCAGGCGAAAGCCTCCTAGCGCTTCCGCCGGACGGCGACAGGCGTCGGCCTCAACCGATGACGCCGCGCGAACGCAGCGCCGCGCGTTCACCGGCGTCGGCGAACTCCGACAGCACTTCCTCCGTATGCGAACCGAGGACCGGCGGCGGCAAATCGCATCGCGCCGGCGTTCTCGAATATTTGACGGGGTGCGGCACCATCCGCTTGCCGCCGGCGTCGTCGCGGTCGATCGGCGCGACCATCGCGCGACTTGCGACCTGTTCATCTGAAAACACCGCGTCGATCGCGTTGATCGGACCCGCCGGGACGCCGGCTTTCTCCATCAGCGCCAGCCATTCGTCGGTCGCGCGTTCCCGCATCCTTGGCGCGATTGCCGCGATCAGCGCCTCGCGATTGGCGACGCGCGCTCTATTTGTCCGGAATCGCCCGTCATCGGCGAGCGCCGCGGCGCCGATCGATCCGGCGAAGGCGGCGAACTGTCCGTCATTGCCGACGGCGATGACGACATAGCCGTCGCTGGTCGCAAACACCTGATAGGGGGCGATATTCGGATGCGCATTGCCAAGACGGCCCGGCGCTTTGCCCGAGACGAGAAAATTCGACGCCTGATTGGCGAGCATCGCGATCTGGCAATCCAGCAGCGCGACATCGACATGCTGGCCTTCGCCGGTGCGCTCGGCATGGCGCAGCGCCGCAAGGATCGCCGTCGACGCATACATGCCGGAGAATAGATCGGCGACCGCGACGCCGACCTTCATCGGCTCGGCGCCGGGCGCGCCATCCGGCTGGCCGGTGATCGACATCAGGCCGCCCATCGCCTGGATCATGTAGTCATAGCCGGCGCGCGGCGCATAAGGGCCGGTCTGGCCAAAGCCGGTGATTGAGCAATAGACGAGGCGCGGATTGATGCGCGCGAGGCTTTCATAGTCGAGGCCGTATTTCCTGAGGCCGCCGACCTTGAAATTTTCCAGCGCGATCTGGCTGGTGGCGGCGATGCGCCGGACAAGCGCCGCGCCCTCCGGGTCGGCGATATCGATCGCCACCGACTTCTTGTTGCGGTTCGCTGCGAGGAAATAGGCGGCGTCGGTGGTCTCGCCCGCCGCATTTGTCAGAAAGGGCGGCCCCCAGCCTCTGGTGTCGTCGCCGGCGCCCGGCATCTCGATTTTGATGATCTCGGCGCCAAGATCGCCCAGCAGCTGGCTCGCCCACGGCCCGGCGAGAACGCGGGAGAGGTCGAGGACGCGCACGCCCTCAAGGGCGGCATTGGTCGCAGACTTCGTCATGGCCGCGACCATAAAGCCGCCGCGCCGCCTTTCAAGCCGCCCGCGGGCGAGGCCGAGGAGGTTTGACGCTTCGCCCGGAAAACCCGATAGTTTCGTCCAACGCCGAAATAATTCAGGGACATGGGAGACGCTATGAGGGGCCTGATGATGGATCGTCCGTTGCTGACAACGGAAATCCTGAAACATGCGACGCGCAATTTCCGCAAGACGGAGATCGTCACCAGAACCGTCGAAGGACCGATCCATCGCTATTCGGTCGCCGACTCCGCGTTGCGCATCGCAAAACTCGCCAACGCCCTGAAGCGTCTCGGCGTCAAGCTCGGCGACCGCGTCGGCGTCATTGGCTGGAACACCTACCGCCAGTTTGAAATGTATTTCGCCGTCGGCGGCCTTGGCGCGGTGCTCCATACCGTGAACCCGCGCCTTGGCCCCGATAACGCCGCCTTCGTCATCAATCACGCCGAGGACGGCTTCCTGTTTTACGACACGACCTTTGCGCCGCTGGTGTCGGCGCTGCGCGGCAAGCTGACGACGGTGAAGAAATTCGTTCTGCTGACGGACGAAAAAGGCGCCAGCGACGCCGGCACGGGCGATCTTTCCTATGAAAGCCTGATCGCCGGCGAAGCGTCGGATTTCGACTGGCCGGAATTCGACGAGAACACGGCGGTCGCCATGTGTTATACGTCGGGGACAACGGGCGATCCCAAGGGAGTTGTCTATTCGCACCGCTCCTGCGTCATCCAGACGCTCGCCAGCTGCCTGCCGACCGCGCTCGGCTGCAAGGAAGGCGACACGTTGCTGCCGGTCGTGCCGATGTTTCACGTCAACGCCTGGAACACGCCTTACTCGGCGATGATGATCGGGTTGAAGCAAGTGTTTCCCGGGCCGAAACTCGACGGCGAGAGCCTCTTTCAATTGCTCGAGTCCGAGCAGGTGACTTATTCGCTCGGCGTGCCGACGGTTTGGCTCGGCCTTCTCCAATATATGGAGAAAACCGGCCAGACGCTGCCGCATCTGAAGAAAGGGCTTTGCGGCGGTTCGGCGCTGCCCGAGGCGCTGATCCGCGGCTTTGAAAAGCACGGCATCGAATTGCAGCAGGGCTGGGGCATGACGGAAATGAGCCCGATCGGCACGGTCAATGTGCTGCCGCCCTCGATCACCAGCCTGCCGCAGGACGAACGCATCAAATACCAGTTGAAAGCCGGACGCTCGCTGCCGCTCGTTGAAATGCGCATTGTCGCGGATGACGGCCGGGTCTTGCCCTGCGACGGCGTCTGCGACGGCCGACTGCAGGTGCGCGGGCCGTCGATCGTCAATTCCTATTTCAAGGCGAAAGAGGATACGCTGACGACCGACGGCTGGTTCGACACCGGCGATGTCGCGATCATCGACGCCGACGGCTTCCTGCAGATCACCGATCGCGCCAAGGATGTGATCAAGACCGGCGGCGAGTGGGTCTCTTCGATCGACATCGAGAACGCCGCGCTCATGCATCCAGGCGTCGCCAATGCGGCGGTGATCGGCGTCGCGCATCCGCGCTGGCAGGAGCGCCCGCTGCTGATCGTCGTCAAGCGCGACGGCCAGGACCCCAAGCCCGACGACATCAGGGAATTCCTGAAAACAAGGCTCGACAAGATCGCCTGGCCGGACGCCGTCGAGTTCGTGCCGGAATTGCCGCTCGGCGCGACCGGCAAGGTCCTGAAGACTGAGCTTCGAAAAAAGTTCAAGAACTACGTGCTGCCAGCCTAGAGCGTCGGGCTCGATTTCGGAATTGCGCCCGATGTTCGAGCCGGTTGTTGGGCGCGCCGGATTTGCGGAGAGCCGGCGCCCACGCTTTCGCTCGGCGCTATGGCGGCGGGATCTTCGGGAATGCGACGCGCGCGAGCTTTTCAAGGTCGGTGCAGAGCGGCGGCGTTTTTTCGCGTTCGTCGCGGATAAACTCGATCGCCGTCCGGCGGGAGTTCAACCAAACGCCGAGCCGTTCCTCGAGCTTTTCGCGGCGCTCCGCCGAAATCGCGCTGCGATCGTCGAGCGCTTCTGTAATGGCGGCGATGCGGTCGCTCCCTTCGATGATCGCCTCCAGCGGGAAGATCTCGCTGATCACATGGATGTGGATGCGCGATCGCAGATCGACGTCGCGGATGTCGAATAGCCGCTCGCGATTGCGATCATAGACTTCCGCCTCGCGCATAGCGGTGCGAAACAGGCGCATCGTCACCGGGCCCCATGGGTCGCCGAATTTCTGCGAATGCAACGCGCGGTCGACAAGCGCGTCAATTGACCCAAGCACCTCGCCGAAAAAACGTGCGGCGTCACGCTGACGGCGGCGGCGCTCGATGATGTCTTCGTAATGCTCGCCGATCAGCCCGCCGATCGTCGCCAGCATCGCGCCGACAACGACCGCCAGCAGAGTGTCCAGATTGCCGACGAAATCAAAAGCCGACTGCCGCATGGTGCGCTCCCGTATCCTCGCCCGCTGGCCGCGACGGTCCTTATACGGCGCGTCGCCGAGCCTGTCGCTCCGTCCTTCTGCCCGCGTCGCCGCGCATGC
>JBGSNB010000613.1:0-3138 GCA_041739835.1 Parvularculaceae bacterium
GGCGACGACGCCGCCGCCCGGCGCGTCGCCGACCGGCGTTTTTTGGACGTCTGCGCCAACCGCCGACACTCCGGCCAACAAGGTTAACGAAGCATGAAGGACGGCGGCTTGTAAGCGCCGCCGGCAAGAGCGTAATCTCGAACGCTGAAACCGTGGACGGGGGCCCGTCGCTTCGTGTTGAAATCATTGGCGATCACTGCGCCGCCCAGTCGCGACGCCAAGGAGGCGGCGATCGTCGCCGCGGCGCGCGCGACCTTCCTCGCGCATGGCTATGACGGCGCCAGCATGGACCAGATCGCGCTCGCTGCGAGCGTTTCCAAGCGCACCGTCTACAATCGCTTCCGGTCGAAAGAGGAGCTTTTCGCCGCCGCGATCGACGAGACCTGCCGACAGATCCTGCCGGTCGATATCGCGGCGATCGAGGCGAGCCTTTCAACGCGCGAGTTCGTGCGCGAAATGGCGGCGCTGTTCCTGAGGGGCATGCTGCAGCCCGAGGCGCTGGCGCTGCGCCGCATCGCAGCCTTTGAAGCCGGGCGCAATCCCGACCTTGGGCGTTCCTATCTGGAGCATGGGCCCGCCTTCATGGCGGCGACCTTCGCGCCGGTGCTCGAGCGCACGGCGAAGCGCGAGGGCGTTGAAATCGCCGACGTCGAAACCGCGATCTTCCAGCTTGGCGCCTTGATCACCGAGCCGCTTTATACGCAAGCGCTGCTCGGCGTCATGCCCGACGATCTCGACAGCGCGATCGACCGCCAAGTCGAACAGGGCGTCGACGCCTTTTGGCGAATCTACGTGCGCTGACGCGCGTATTTCCTGAATTCTGCCGGCCAAAACAAAACCGGCGCAGCTCGCGCTGCGCAGGTTTCGACCATTCCTGTGTCGCCGCTTATTCGAAGCTGATGACGACTTCGGTGCGGCGGTTCAGCGGCTCGCGGATGCCGTCTTCGGTGGGCTTGGCCGGGCGGTCTTCACCGTAGGATTCCATGCGGATCTTGTCCGCCGAAATGCCGTTGGCGATGAGCGCGTCACGAACCACGGCGCCGCGACGCTCGGAGAGCGCCTGGTTATAGGCGGAGCCGCCCGAACGGTCGGCGTGGCCCGAAACGACGACGGTCTCGACGTCATTCACCAGCGCGCGCGCCGACGCTTCCTTGATCAGGTTCGACGCTTCCGGCGTCAGGTTCGCCTTGTCATAGTCGAAATAGACGATGACATTGATCGGATCGAGATCAGCGCCTTGCGTTTCGGTCAGCTGCGGCGGGCATTCGGCCGCGACCGGAACGCTCGAACCGTCCCAGCAATCCTTGTACTGCGGAGCGGCGACCGGCGCCGCGCCGAAGTTCCAGCGAAGACCGGCGAACAGGCTGTGCGAATTATACTCGTGCTCGAATTCTTCAGCGAGACCGGCAAGCGTCCCGTCGAAATTCCGATCGGTGGTTGCGAAATAGCGATAGGAGAGGTCAAGGGTCAGGCCTTCGGCGAGCGCGAAAGCAAGGCCTGCAATGCCCTGATAGGCAAGCCCGAGCGACTTGTCGTCAATCGCCAGCGCGCCAAAGCCGCCTGAAAAGTTCGGGTCATTGCCGATATAATTCGCCTTCATCCGCGCGACGCCAATGCCGACGCCGACAAAGGGCGTGACGCTGCTGTCGCTGTTGAAGTCCTTGATCAGGTTGAACATGAAGGCGAATGACTGCATGTCGCCCTCGACGGTGTCTTCGGTCCAGCCGGTGAAAGCTAGGCCGTCGCCCGGCAGGTGGCGCAGGTCATTCTGGCGGTAGCTGAATTCCACCTCCTTACGCCAGCCATTCGCGCTGGCGTGGCCGAGCGCGGTGTAAACGCCGATGCCGTTGTCGAAATCCGCTTCGCTGTCGAATGCGAGCGCGCCCGTGCCTTCGAAATCGCGGTCCGGACCGACATAGGACAGGCCGGCGCCGATCGCGCCGTAGACGCCTTGATAGGCGTGCGCGGCCGGTGCGAACGCAAGCGTCGCGGCGGCGGCAAACAGGGCAGTTTTCAGCTTCATGAAGTCCCCTCCTCAGGTGAAACAGGTTCCGCCGCGCGGGCTGCGCAGCCTCTTTACCGTCAGTTCCTAGCCAATTCGGCTCAGCGTTAACAGGGTTTTTTAACCGAAGTTCCCGCAATTGGCGAGATACGCCGACGGTTGTTGCATCGGCGCATCGCAGGCCGCCAAACCTTCACAAAAGCTTAACGTGACGTTTGTGGGCGACGCAGTTCGGGGAAGGTTCCCACCCCCCGCGGCAAGAATTTTCAGCGCCGCCCGCCCCCGCGCGATTGTCCGCCCGGGCGGCGGCCTCTAGGGTTGTCGATGACGGTGCCTCCCGCAAGGGGGGAGAATAGGGAACGCGGTCAAAATCCGCGGCTGTGCCCGCAACTGTAAGCGGCGAGCGTCCTCCAGTCGATGATCACTGGGCCTTTCACGGCCCGGGAAGATCGGGAGAACGCCGCGACCCGCAAGCCAGGAGACCTGCCGTCGGCGTCGTCCTTTTCGCGGCCGGGTCCAGCCGAGGAATGCGGGAACCCGTCGCGGCGACATCCTTGAAACCTGAAAGGAGTCGCCATGACGCGCCGGTCCGCCCGCCTATCGTTTATTGCTCTGTATACGTACTTTACCTGCCTTTGCGCCGCCGGCGCGCAGGACCTGGCCGGCGACGACGCGCCGGACGAGATCTATGTCTACGCATATGGCTATTTCGAGCGCGCCGCCGATGATGTCGGCTCGGCGGCGACCGTCATCTCCGCCGAAAGGATCGAGAGCCGCCAATATTCCTTCGTCGCTGACGCGCTGAAGGAGGCGCCCGGCCTCGCGCTCGCGCGCAACAGCGCCTTTGGCGGCTTTGCTTCGGCGCGCCTGCGCGGCGGATCGAGCGGACAGACGCTGGTTGTTATCGACGGCGTCATCGTCAACGATCCCTCCGCGCCGCAGGGCGGTTTCAACTTCGCCAATCTCGACGTCGCGGATGTCGAACAGATCGACGTCCTGCGCGGACCGCAAAGCCTCATCTGGGGCGCCGATGCGATCAGCGGCGTCATTTCGATCCGTACAAAGAGGACGGGCCCGCGCCTTTCCGCCTATCTCGAGGGCGGATCGCAGGGCGCGGCGCGCGGCGGCGCGTCGCT
>JBGSNB010000524.1:0-14333 GCA_041739835.1 Parvularculaceae bacterium
CGCTGCGATCGGCGCATCGCTGTGGTCAGCGCGATGACCCATTCGCAGGCGCCCGCACTATCCGCGCTCGGCTTTGAGATATTCGTGAACGATGCGCCAGAGCGCGGCGTCAGCGCGTCACTCCGCATCGGCGTTGAAGCGGCGGCGGCGCAGGGCGCTTGCCGGGTGCTGATCGCGCTTGGCGACATGCCGTTCGTCACCAGCGCGCATCTCGATCGGCTGCTCGAACATGCGGCGGCGCACGAGACGGGACTCGCCTTCACCGAATTCGCGGGACGGCGGTCGCCCCCCGCGGTCTTTGACCAGAAATGGTTTGCGCGTCTCCGGGCGCTTCAGGGCGATGTCGGCGCGCGCGACCTATTGCGGAGCGCGTCCGATCTTCTTGCCGTGGCGGCATCGCCGGAAGCGGGTCGCGACATCGACCAAATGACGGATTTGCCGGTATCCGCCTCGGACTGACTTGCCGAAACCTGCGCCGGGCGGGCAAATCTTCGTGAGAAATCGGCGGTTAACGCCGGGAAAACGCATTTGCGCGAGGAGCCCCCTTTCCGTCGCGACCGTCGATCCTTATCTTGCCCTGATGTCCGAGACCCTTGAAATCCAGCCTGTCACCCTCTCCGATCGCGCCGCGCGGCGGATCGCAAAGATCCTCGAGAAGGAGCCCTCGGGCTCGATGCTGCGCGTCGCCGTCAATGGCGGCGGCTGTTCCGGGTTTCAATATGAATTCCTGATCACCGCCGACCGCAACGCCGATGATCTCGTCATCGAGAAGGACGGCGTCGCGGTCCTCGTCGACGAAGTGTCGCTGCAATATATGTCGGGCTCCGAGATCGATTTCGCCGAAGAGCTGATCGGCGCGGCGTTCAAGATCCGGAACCCGAATGCGACCGCGTCTTGCGGCTGCGGCACGAGTTTTTCGGTTTAGCATTCATTCAATCGCCTCGACGACGCCGGCGCCCTGTTCAACCAGCGCTTCGGCGGTGAACCAGATGTCGCGACCCCGCCAGGCGGCGCGCAGGCTTTCCCGCCATTCGGGGTCCATGCCGGAGCCGGCGAAATAGCGGTCGAAGAATTTCTCGCTCGTCATGCGCTGCTCAAAGCCCGGCCGGTCGATTTTTTCTTCGGTGAAAAGATCGCGCGTCGACGGCTCATGAAACATGAAGGCGGCGCTCGCCGCCGCCGTCCGCCGCTCGCCCGCGAGATAGATCGGCACGCACATCGAGAGACAGAAGGCGTCCTCGCCGACATAAGCGTCAACGCGGTGGGTTTCTTTCATCCGCTCGATCGTCTCGATCACGAGGCGTCCCTCGGTGATCGAGCCGCCGGGCGAGTTGAGCTCGATGACGAAACGCCCGGTCCTGCCCTTCCAGTCGTCGAAGGCCGACGCGAATCGCTCCGCCATCGGCGCATCGACGCCATGCGCCCATCGCAGGATGACGGCGTCTCCGACTTCCGCGATCTCCAATTGCGGGCCGGTTTCATAGACCCTTCGTCCGCTCTTCCAGGCGAAGAATGCCAGCGTCGCGAAGAGCGCCAGCGTTGCGGCGAAGCGAAGGCGCTCAAACGGGAGTTTCATATGCCCGCGATCATTGACCGGTTCCGGCTTTTGCGAAAGATGGCGCCATGACAGAAAAATCCGCCTCCGACCTCATCCGGTCGCGCATCTCGACCAGAGCCTTTCTGGAAAGGCCGGTCCCGGAAACCGAGATTCGCCAGATTCTGGAGATCGCGAAGTTCGCGCCGTCCGGCGGCAACCTTCAGCCCTGGAAGATCCATGTCGTCACCGGCGCGGCGCGCGCGCGCGTCATCGCCGCGGTGAAGAAATCGATCGCCGAAAACCCCTTCGCCAATGAGAGCGACCTCAAGGTCTATCCGGAATCGCTGTGGGAGCCTTATCGGTCCCGCCGCTTCGCGGTCGGCGAGGACATGTATGCGCTGCTCGGCGTGCCGCGCGACGACAAGATGGCGCGCATCGCGCATCTGCAAAAGAATTTCGAGTTTTTCGGCGCGCCGGCCGGCCTCTTCTTTACCCTGGATCGCCGCTTCGACAAAGGCCAATGGGCGCATCTTGGCATGCTGATGCAGTCGATCGCCCTCGTCGCGGAGGAGCGAGGCCTCGCGACCTGCATGCAGGAAGCGTGGACGACGCGGGCCAGGACCGTGTCGGAAGTGCTCGGCGTGCCGGATACGGAGCAGCTGTATTGCGGCATGGCGCTCGGCTTCCCGGACCCGTCTGCGTCGGTCAACAAGCTCCGGTCGGCGCGCGCGCCGCTGGAGGAATTCGTCACGTTCCACCGCGATTAGGGCGGGCGCCGGCTCCCTTGCGCGGCGGCCTGAATGAAGGGACAACTCGCCGGCCGCCAAGCGAGCAACGCCATGCCCGACCCCATTGTTTCGGACTCGTCCATTTTCATCAAAGCGCCGGTCGACAAGACCTTCGCGCTGGCGCTCGGCTTTGACGCGCCGTCGATTGTCAGGCCGCAGGGTCTGCTCCCCGGCGTCAAATCCGTCGCTGGAACGACAGGCGCGTGGACAAAGGTCGGCCAAAAGCGAACATTGACGCTGACCGACGGGTCGAGCGTCGAGGAAACCCTGATCGAGGTCGGCCCCGCATCTTACAAATACCGCGTCGCGAATTTCAGCGGCCCGTTCAAGTTCCTGGTGAAAGAGGCGAACGCCGCCTTCGCGGTCGAACCGCGCCAGAACGGATCGACGCTGACCTGGACCTATGAATTCACGCCGACTTCGGCGCTGGCGGCGTCGATCGTGTCGGTCATTGCGTCCTCGTTCTGGACAGGCTGGATGGACGCGGCGCTTGACCGCCTCAAGGACGCCCTCGAATCCCAATGAAAATCGCCAGCTTCAACGTCAATTCGATCAATGCGCGCCTGCCGCGCATTCTTGAATGGTTCGACAAGGCGGCGCCCGATGTCGCGGTCCTGCAGGAGATCAAATGCGTCGATGAGAAATTCCCGGCGGCAGAGTTCGAGGAACGCGGCTATAATGTCTGCGTTCACGGGCAGAAGACCTATAACGGCGTCGCGCTGCTGTCGAAGCATCCTTTTGACGAACCGCGAAAGGGCTTGCCCGGCGGCGATGCGGACGATCACGCGCGTTATGTCGAGGCGTTCGTAACGCCAGCGGACGCAAGGCCGGTGCGCGTCGTCGGCATTTACGCGCCGAACGGCAACCCGGCGCCGGGCCCTAAATTCGACTACAAGCTCGACTGGCTGCAACGGCTGAGAAAGCATGCGGCGGAATTGCTCGCCTTTGAGGAGGCGCTCGTCATCGCCGGCGATTACAACGTCATTCCGCAGGCGGAGGACGTACACGACCCGAAGGCGTGGAAGGACGACGCGCTGTTCCTTCCCGAGAGCCGCGCCGCTTTCCGCGAGATATCAAATCTCGGCTTCACCGACGCAATCCGCCAGATCCATCCGGCGAAAACGCTCTACACATTCTGGGATTATCAGGCCGGAGCATGGGAAAAGGATCACGGCATCCGCATCGATCACCTGCTGCTCTCGCCGCAGGCCGCCGACCGCCTGAAAGACGCCGGCGTCGACCGCGCGGAGCGCGGCCCCGGAAGGAGCGACGTCAAGCCGTCGGACCATGTGCCGGTCTGGGTGGAGTTGGAGTAGCAAATCTCGGCCGCAGGCGGCGTATGTGAAGGGAGCGATTCGTGAAATTCCTGGTACTGATCCTTGCAGCCAGCCTTTTTTCGGCGATTGCGCCGGCGTCCGGCGCCGATCTTTCAAAGCTTGAATCGCTTGCAGGCGCCGAGCACCACGCCTTCGCATCGGACGAGGTCGGGCGCACTTTTCACCTCTATGTTCGCACGCCGGACGGATATGCGTCGGCGGATCGTCCCTATCCTGTCGTCTATGTGCTCGACGGCGGCACGCTGTTCCCGATTTTCGCGAGCCTTCAGATGCTGCTCGAAGTCGACGAAGCGGCGCCAAAGGCGATCATTGTCGGCATCGCCTATGGCGGGCTCGACTTCGAGAGCGGCAATTATCGTTCAACCGACTACACCGAGCCGACGGCCGATCCTGATTTTTCCTATTGGGGCGGCGCGGACGCCTTTCGCGCAGCGTTGCGCGACGAGATTGCGCCGTTCATCGAGAAGACCTACCGCGCCGACCCGTCACAGCGCATTCTCTACGGACAGTCGCTCGGCGGGCAATTCGTCCTGCATGCGGCGCGGCGTGAGCCCGATCTTTTCTGGGGCCTGATTGCAGCCAATCCCGCCCTTCACCGCAATCTCGATCGGTTTCTTTCTCCGGCCGGCGCAGACACAGCCTCCCCGCCGAGCGTCTTTATCGCACGCGGCGAATTTGACGACCGAACCTATTCTGAACCGATGGATCAATGGGTCGAGCACTGGCGCAAAATCGACAGCACCGGCTGGCGCCTGAAGATCGATACTCTCGACGGCGAGGGACATTCGTCGATCGCGCCCGCCGCCTACAAGGCGGGAATGGCGTGGCTGTTTTCGGAGCGTGAAGGTCGCTAGACCCCAAAAAATGCTCTGGACCCCCGAACAGGACAACGCCCTCAACGCCGTCGACCGCTGGCTGAAATCCCCGGACCAGCAGGTGTTCCGCCTGTTCGGCTATGCGGGCGCCGGCAAGACGACGCTGGCGCGCCATTTTGCGGAAAGCGCCGGCGAGGTCGCGTTCGCCGCCTTTACCGGCAAGGCCGCGCATGTGATGCGCCAAAAGGGCTGCGCGGGCGCGACGACGATCCATTCGCTGATCTATCGCCCGGCGCGCGACGACGAGGCGGAAGAAGGCGAACTCCTGTTCACGATCCGCCGCGACGCGCCCGCCTCGACCGCCGATCTCATCATCATCGACGAATGTTCGATGGTCGATGAGGAGCTTGGCCGCGATCTTCTCTCCTTCCAAAAACCGGTGCTGGTGCTCGGCGATCCGGCGCAATTGCCTCCTGTGAAAGGCGGCGGCTTTTTCACGGAGGCCGAGCCGGATTTCATGCTGACGGAAATTCACCGGCAGGCGCAGGGAAATCCGATCATCCGTCTGTCGATGCAGATCCGCGAGGGGCGTCCGCAGACCGGGTCGGACGATTTCGGCGGCGACCATTCCTGCCGCATCATCCGGCGCGACGAAGTGACGTCGGAGGACATACTCGACGCCGATCAGGTGCTGGTCGGCACCAACAGGACAAGGAAGCGCTTCAACGACCGCATCCGAGAATTGAAAGGCCATGGCGATCCCTATCCGGAGGCGATGGAAAAACTCGTCTGCCTCCGGAACAACAAGGCGAAGGGCCTCCTCAATGGCGGCATCTGGACGGTGACGATGCGCAAGGCGCCGCGCGGCGAGAAAGCGCGGATGATCGTCGCGCCGGAAGACGGCGGCAAGCAGGTCACGATCTCGGTGCCGAAGGCGATGTTTACGGACGGCCCCGAGAGCGTGCCGTGGACGGTCCGCAAGAACGCCGACGAATTCGACTTTGGCTACGCGCTCACCGTTCACAAGGCGCAAGGAAGCCAGTGGGACTCTCTCGTCCTTTTCGACGAGAGCTTCGCCTTTCGCGAGCACGCCGCGCGCTGGCTTTACACCGGCGTCACGCGCGCGGCTGAAAAGCTGACGCTCGTCAGGTAGGGTCAGGGCCGCGGTGCGATATGTGTCGGCCGACCATTGACAGGCACGGCGATGATGGCGCGTGACGTTCCCGCGCCTTCGACGATGACCGGATCGCCGCTGGCGATCGTGTTCGGGCCGAGCAGCGCGTCTTCGTAATAGGGCGCGTGAATCATCAGATGCGGATGCCAATGGCCGACCGTCGGCCCGAGCACTTGCGCCTGCGAATACATGTAGGAGAGGCCGACGCCGGAAAGCGCGCGAATCCGTCCGTCGCCATAGGCGGCGAAGACTTCGCGCTTGATCTCGTCATGGCTCATGCCCTTGAGGCCGAGCAAGGCGCGCAGCAATTGTTCCTGCATCGGCGCGCCGGAGGCGATCTCGTCGTAGCAGATCGGCGCGACCAGCGCCGTCCAGCCGAACAGCTCGGTGTCGAACGGCGCGCTCCAGCCGCGCGTGACGAGGCAGTTGACGCCGTTCTCCCCTTCGACCGCTTTCTTATACCCTGCCGGCGTCAGCACCCAGACCGCCGCCCTGGCGGACAGCGACGGCGGCGCCGCGCTCCGTGCGATGGCGATTTCCTTGTCGCGGTCCCAGAAAAAGTCCTTCGGCAATTTCGCGCCGGCGGCGGAAGCGCCGATTGGGGTCATTGCGAAGATGACGGCGTAGAGTCTGAAGGATTTCAACAATTTGGCCTCCGGAGTTGGCGCGGCGCCCAGGACAACCGTGCGTCCGCTGCTGCTTGTCGGGACTAAAGACGCGCGAGCGCGTCAGATTTCGACATGCGCCACTTTGCCCGATACGCGACGCCCGCATTCGGCTTATTGTCTTTCCATGCGGAGAATTCGAAGGGTTGCTGTCGGCTTGCTGGCGAGCATGACGCTGTCGGCGCCGGCGGCGGCTGAAGCGCTCCCCTTGATCTCCGTCAAAGCCATGCCGGCGACGGCGCCTGAAGGCGCGCGATTCCTTTTCACCTTCACGCGCGAAGGCGAGCTCTCTGAGACTTCTTCAGTGGCGTGGACTTTCGCGGGCGCGGTCGACGGCGCCGATTTCGGCAGGACCGATTTGCCGGGCGGGACGGTCAACTTCAAAGTCGGCCAGGCGCAAAAGGGCTTCTGGATTTCCACCGTCGATGACCAGTCGGTCGAGCCGGACGAAGCGTTCGAAATCATTCTCTCGGCGCCGCGGAACGCGACGGTCGATGTCGGCGTCGCCTCAGCAACGATCACCAACAATGACGTCGCGACGCGTTCGCCGCTGACGCTCGTCAATCCGACGCATTCCGCCTATTGGGCGCGGGAGGATGCGTTTATCAATCACATCCTCCTTGCCGGGCAGAATTATGGCGCGTGGGTCGCGAGCGGCCTCATTGATCCTGCTGCGGCGCGCTTTGTGAAAATGCCGGCGAACGGCGGGATCAAGATCGGCGCGGTGCGCGGCGGCGGCGTTCCTGGCTCGGGCGACTTCTACAAAGGCCGCTGGATTCTAGATTGGGAAGGCGACGGGGACCTGTCGATCCGGGGCGGCGTTGGCGCGATGACGCGCGTGTCGCCGACGCGCATCGAAGAGGATTATGATCCGGCGCTGCATGGCCTCGCGGCGCCGAACATCTGGATCGATCGCCTCGGGCCGGCCGGCGTCTCCAATATCCGCTTCTACCGCGTCGAACATGAGCCGCTTCTTGCGGCGGGCGAGGTCTTTGATCCCCGCTGGCTTGCCGACATGTCGCGCTTCGACATCATCCGGCCGATGGACTGGACCGGCGTCAATGGCGACCACGAACTCGTCGCCGCCGACCGGCCCCCGGCGAACCGGCCATTCTACCATAACGGGCGCGTCCCGGATGATGTCATCATTCGCGCAGCGATCGATACCGGAACGCAGCTCTGGCTGAACGCCCCGGGTCTGCTCGGCTGCCCGCCATCGGTCTCCGCGATCCTGCGCGACGGCGCCGTCCCGCAATCGCAGCGCGTCGCCGCCGCTGAAGCGGCGTTTGACGAAGTCATGGCGAGCCCGGAGCCGCTGCGCTGGGCTCGCCAGATCGTGGCGCTCCTCAACGCGAGAAATTACCCCCCGGCGCTTTCCCTTTTCATCGAACTCGACAACGAAGTCTGGAACACGGGTTTCCGCGTTTCGACGGATTTTTATTCCGGCATCGGTCGCGCCGTCGCCGCGCGTCATGGCGGGCTCGCCGGCACCATGCGCACAGGATACGGCTATCAGTCCGCGCGCTTTGCCGAAGCATTCGCGCAAGCGCTCGCCGAAGGCGGCAGAGCCCAGCAACCCTGGACAATGGTTCTCGGCGCGCAGACCGTCACCCCGTCCCGAACTGTCGACGCGCTTGACGGCGTGATGGCCTATAACGGTCCTGAACCGATGCGGCGCTATGGCGTCGCCACCACCAGCTATTTCTTCGGCGGGTTCAGATGGCACAAGGATAATCTGCTGTTCGGCGCGCGGCTCGATCAGGTGACATGGCGCCAGCGCTGGCTCGCCGAACTCGCTGCGGATCGCAGCGCCCTCTACCAGCGGATCTCCGACTATGCGCTATCGCCGACGCCGATGCGCGCCAATATCGCTTATTACCAACCCAACGCGCGCGCCAACAAGGCGGCGGCTGACGCCGTCGGCGCAAAATGGATCGGCAATTTCGAAGGCGACTCGACCGACTCGCTCGATTCGGAGCTGGCGCTGAACCCCGACGCTGTTTCGCTCTACCGGCAATGGCACGAGAGCGACGATTATGGGCGCGCGATCACCGCGATTGCGGCGGATATTCGCAATATGGACCCGTCCGCCATCATGGCGACTTATATCTTCTGCGCCGCACGTCGTACGCCCTCCGCCCCCTTTGCGGAATGTACGCCATGGGATCAGGCGGGCGGAGATAACGCGGCCTGGAATATTCTGTTGAAGCCCTGACGACCGATCGGCGCGATCTCGGGGGAGCGCAGAAGGCGAGAGATTTCGGCGAAGTTCATCGAGCCCCGGTCGGCTTGATTTGATCAAGAGAAAACGCGCCGTCGATCCTGCCGTCGAGACGCTTCACCAGCACGTCGATGAGATCGAAGATGATATCGAATTCCCGGAGGATCGTCTCGACCCTGTCTGCGCCTTGCAGCGGCCGGAACATGGAGCCGATATTCAGGCGGTCGCCGGTTTCGATCGCGATCAGAATCTTGCCGCTGTCGAACGCCGCACGGAGCTTCTTGCCGCCAAACAACCGTGCGAGTTCCTGAAATCGTTCAAGCACGATCGGATCAAGGAGCTCGCGCGCTTCGACCTGGTCGGTCGACCAGGCCTCGAAGGCCTTTTCGAAAGCGGGCGAGGCAAGGCCGACGCGCTGATGCATTTTTCCGGGCCTCATCAGCGCGTTGAGGGGGCCCATATCGCGCAGCACGAGGGTCGAACCGAAAAACCGCTTTGGATAATCGATCAGCAGGAGCTGGCCGTGAAAGACCGTGCGCGTCGACGAATTCTTGCCGGATGATTTGAATTTCAGATGGGCCTCGCAGAAGACGAAGTCATGCCCGGCATAGGCGCCGCGCACTTCATCCTCCCACGCCTCGCGATTGTAATTGGGCAACAGTTTCAGCCCCCGAAACCGCTCATGATAGTCAGGCCGCTGCAATTTGCCTTGATAGGCGAAGCCAAGCTTCGCGGCGATCAGCTCCAGAAGACCATGCGTGATGTCGGCCCTGGCGAGATTGAGCACCCAAAGCGCCAATGCCGCCCCGCCAAAGGCGGTGAAGACCGCGCCTTGAAACCTGAATTCGCCGATCGGCGCGAACTGCAGGACGGCGATCGACAGCATCGCCGTCGCCCCCGCCAATATTAGGAAATTGGTAACAGACGCGGCGCGCGCCGCTTCCTTCCCCGCGAGGTAGGGCGCGATCGACGTCGTGAAGAATTCGGCGAAACCGCTGAATTCCTTGCGATCCGACGGAACCGTCAGCGACATTTCGATCCCCTTCCCGGCGCGCGGCGTCGCCGGCAACTTCGCCCGCCATGGTAAACCGCGGATTAATCAACTGACCCTAAGGTCAACCGGGGAAACTCCGGCGGACGAAGATCATGCTCGAAACAATCCGGCGCGTCTTGCGCGAACTGTTCGCCGCAGACGAAGTCAGCGACTTCGTCGCGGATCGCCGCATTTTCGAATTCAAGCGCCAGATACCGCCGGTCAATGGCGCGATCGCCATTTCGACCGCTTTCGTCATCCTGACCGTTCACTCCGCCCTGTTGCCGTATTTTGCAACGGCATATTTTTTCTATGTCGCCTTCGCGGCGTACCAGGCGCGAGAATGGCGTATCCTCAATCATGAAGCATTGTCGCCCGAAGGCAAACGCCGTCTGCTCGACAAGACCGGGCGCCTTGCGGTCTGCCAGTCCGTCGTCTGCGCGCTGGTCGCGATATCGATGTTTGAGATCGCCTCGGTCGAAAGCCGGGTGGTCCTCATCGCATGGGTCGCGCTCTGCGCGCTCGGCGGCGCGATCTCGCTTGCCGCCGACCGCAAGATGTCGCGCAATGTGATTTTCTTCTGCGTCGTTCCGTTCTCGGCGCGGCTCTTCCTCGACGGCGATGCGACCTTGTCCTCCATGGCGATCCTCCTGCTTCTCGGCGCGGTCGCCGGCGGCAAGCTGCTCGCGCGCCACGACCTCCTGATCCGCGAAGTCTGCCGTGAGAAGCAGGAAAACCTTGCGGCGGCGGAACGCGCGCGCGACACCTTGCGCGCTTTCATGGAAATGGCGTCGGACTGGGCCTGGGAGACCGACGCCGAGCACCGCCTCACTTACATATCGCCGAAGATCAGCGACCTGATCGGCAAGTCGTCCGAAGCGATCCTCGGCGTTCACATAAGCGAAATCTTCGCCAACGAATTTCGTGCCGGCCCGAATGACCAGCGCGCGGAGCTTCGCGCCGCACTCGCCGCGCGAAAGAATGTCCGCAATCACGTCTATGAAGTGAACGCGATCGCCGGAGGCGTGCGGACGATCGCGACTTCCATGCGCCACCATTTCGACGAGACGGGCGCTTATCTCGGCGTGCGCGGCTGGACATCGGACATCACGGACCGCGTCGAGCAGCGCCGGAAGATCGAAGAAAGCCGGGAGCTGCTCCAGCAGTCGAATTCAAGGCTCGAAGCGGAAGTCGCCAAACGCACCGTCGAACTCAGCGAACGCACGGCTCTCCTCGATGAAGTCATCGAATCAATGGCCGACGGTCTCGTCGTCTTCGATGACGGCTTCGTCATCGAGATCGCGAACACAAAGGCGTCCGCGATGTCCGGCCTTCCCGCCGCGGCATGGGCGCCGGGCCGCAGCATCGCCGACGTCCTTGATATCGGCATCAGGCACCAGCTTTATGATTACGCGACGCGCGAGCAGTATTTCTCGGAAATGATGCGCGCGCTGGACGAAGCCGGCGTCTTCATTGCGATTCGAAGACAAAAAGACGGGCAAATCATATCGGAGAATATTCGCCGCCGCCCCGGCGGCGGTTATGTCGTCACCTATGGCGACATCACGCGCGCCAAACAGCGCGAGCGCGCGCTCGAGACCTTGACCGTCGAACTCATGGAAGCGAAAGAGATCGCCGAGACGGCCAGCAAGGCGAAGTCGACATTTCTTGCGAATATGAGCCACGAGATCCGCACGCCGATGAACGGCGTCATCGGCATGGCGTCGCTTCTCCTCGACACCGCTCTGACGCCCCGGCAGCGCGACATGGCGTCGGTGATCGTCGGCAGCGGTGAAAACCTGCTGACCATCATCAATGACATTCTCGACTTTTCGAAGCTCGAGGCCGGGAAAATGAAGGTAGCCGCCGAGCCGTTCGACCTTCGCGGCGCCGTCGAAGACGTCACCACGCTGCTCGGTCTCAGCGCGCAGGAAAAAGGCCTCGAGCTGATGTTGCGCTATCAGCCGGGGCTCGGCAGCCAGTTCATCGGAGACGCCGGCCGCGTTCGCCAGATCGTCACCAACCTTGTCGGCAATGCGGTCAAATTCACCGAGTCCGGCCATATACTCGTATCAGTCGGCGGCCGGCGCCGCGGCGAAGTCGCCGACATCGAGATCAGCGTCGAGGACACCGGGTGCGGCATCGCCGGCGACAAGCTCGAAACGATTTTCAATGCGTTTGAACAGGCGGACAATTCGTCGGCGCGTCGTCATGACGGCGCAGGCCTCGGCCTTGCCATCACCCGCAAGCTCACCGAGGCGATGGGCGGGAAGATCGCCGTGAACAGCGTGCCCGGCGCCGGGTCGCGCTTTGTCGTCAGCATCCCGCTCGTCATCGACGCCAGCGGGACCGTCAGCCCCGCCCTCGCCGACCTGGCGTCCGTCCGCACCCTGATCGTCGATGATATCGCCGTCAACAGGCGCATTCTCAGCGAACAATTGTCGGCCTGGGGAATGAAGGTCGCGACATTTTCGGATGCCGCGTCGGCGCTCTCGGCGGCCGAGGAAGCGGCGCGTTCCGCCGCGCCGTTCGACCTCGCCATTCTCGACCAGCAGATGCCTGAAATGGACGGCATCGAACTCGCAAGACGCCTGCGCGACCCCGCGTCGACACGCGCAATGCCGCTGATCCTGCTGACGTCATCCGGGATCAAGGGACGGCCGGATCGACAGGCCAACATTCTCTTTGACGCTTACCTGGTAAAGCCCGCGCGCGCGTCAATGCTGCTTGACGCGATTGTCTCGTGCCTCAACACGCGCGCCGCCGGCAAGGCGCAAGACCCGCTCGGCATGCTGCGGCGGGCAAAGACCGCCGAGCCGACGGCGGAGACAAATCTGTCGCTTGACGTTCTGGTCGCTGAAGACAATGTCGTCAACCAGATGGTGATCTCCTCGATGCTGGAGAAGATCGGCTGCCGCGCGTCGATCGCCGCCAATGGCTGCGAGGCGGTTGAAGCCTATCGGCGCGGCGCATTCGCGGTCGTGCTGATGGATATCTCCATGCCGGAAATGGATGGCATTGAAGCGACGGCGCTCATTCGGGAAATTCAGGATGCGAATGGCGGCGTCCGAATCCCTGTCATCGGCGTCACCGCCCACGCGCTCGCCGAGGACCGCGACCGATGCATCGCCGCGGGCATGGACGATTATCTCTCCAAACCGGTAAAGCCCGACGCTCTGCTGCGCATGATCGAGAAATGGACGCAGCAAATCCCGGCCGCCGCGCAAAAATCCGCCTGACGCCACGCTTATTGCGCCGGTTCCTGACGCCTGATCCGCGCTGTCTCTTCGGCGCCGTCGGTCTGGCGTCGCCAGAGAGCCGCATAAAGGCCGTTTCGTTGCAACAGCGCGTCGTGCGATCCCTGTTCGATGAGGCGTCCGGCGTCGAAAACGAGAATTTTGTCGGCGCGCACGATCGTCGACAGACGGTGCGCGACGGCGATCGTCGTGCGGTTGCGCGATGCTTCCGTCAGCGCCGCCTGCACGTCCTTTTCGGTCTCCGAGTCGAGCGACGATGTCGCCTCGTCAAGGACAAGGACCGCCGGATCGAGCAGGATGGCGCGCGCGACGCCGACGCGCTGTTTTTCGCCGCCCGAGAGCTTAAGGCCGCGTTCGCCGACTTTCGTTTCAAGGCCGAGCGGCAGGCTCGCGATGAAGGGACCAAGCTGCGCGCGGCGCGCGGCGACGAGAATTTCCTCCTCGGACGCATCAGGCCTTCCATAACCGAGATTGAAACGCAGCGTGTCATTGAAAAGCGCGACATCCTGCGGCACGAGCCCCAGCGCTGCGCGAAGGCTCTTTTGCGTGACATTGCGAATGTCGACGTCATCGATGAGAATCCGTCCGCCGGACGGATCGTAAAAGCGGAACAGCAATTTCAGGATCGTCGATTTCCCCGCGCCCGATGGGCCGACAATGCCGATATGCGCGCCCGCCGGGATGTGAAAGCTGACGCCGTCCAGTCCCGCCTGACGCCCTTCATGCGTGAAGGACACGCTGTCGAACTTGATGTCGCCGCGCGCGCGCGCAAGAACGCGCGCGCCGGGCAGATCCTCGATCTCGGGCTTCAGGTCCATGAGGTCGAACAGCTTCTCGATATCGACCGTCCCCTGCTTGATCTCGCGCCAGGCGAAGCCGAGTATGTTCAGCGGCCTATAGATATTCGTCAGCATAAGGATGACAGCCGTGATATCGCCGGCTTTCAGCGCGCCGTCCCTCACCGCAAAAGACGCGAGGAGCGACGCGGCCAGAAGCCCCGCCGTCATCACGAATTCCTGCCCGGCGTTCAAGAACGCCAGCGACTGCGCCTGCGTCACGAACCGGTCATTATAGGCGCGCATGGCGCGATCGTAGCGCGAGGACTCGCGCTCTTCCGAGGCGAACGCCTTGACGGTTTCGAAATTCGTCAGCGTGTCCATGGTGATCGCGCGCAATTCGGTGTCCGCTTCGTTCATGGCGCGGCGCTGCTTGTTGCGCTGCTCGGTCACAACGACCGTGAAGATCGTATAGACGACGACGGTTGCGACCGCCGCGGCCGCCAGCGACCATGAATAAAGCGCCGCCATCACCGCCGCGGCGAGCGCAAGCTCGATCGCCGTCGGGCCGATATTGAAAGCGAGAAAGCGCAGGAGGAATTCCATCGCGCCGGCGCCGCGCTCGATGATCCGGTTGATCGCGCCGGCGCGCCGCGTCAGATGGAACTGCAGCGATTGCGCTTGCGCATGCGCGAAGGCCTCGACCGCGACCACGCGGTTCGCGTCCTGC
>JBGSNB010000569.1:0-4079 GCA_041739835.1 Parvularculaceae bacterium
CATAGCCGGCCGTTCCCGCCTCACGCCCTTCTCGCGCGTCATCGGCAAGCCAGGCGACATCAGCCTCAATGCGCGATTGCACTGTGCCGGCCGGCGGCGGCGTGGTCGCGCAGGCCGAAACAAGCGCCAAGGCGGCGGCGCAGAACGCAAATCGTAAACGGATCATGAATGCCCCTCTGTCGAGAAAAGAGTATGGCAGGACCACAGGCGCCGATGTCAAGCGGGCATTCGCCTGGCCGCGCCGACTCGTTCACACGCGTCGGTCAACCGAGTTCCCCTCACCCATCAGCAGGACGGTCGGCTTGAAGGCGCGGGCCTCCTCGGCGGTCATCTGGGCGAAAGCGGCGATGATGACGATGTCGCCGACGGCGGCGCGGCGAGCAGCGGCGCCGTTCAACATGAATTCTCTCGAGCCGCGCGCCGCCGGCAGCGCATAAGTCGTCAGCCGCTCGCCATTGGTCACATTCCAGATATCGACCTGCTCGTGCGGGAGGATACCCGCCATCTCAAGGATGTCTTCGTCGATCGCGATCGACCCTTCATAGTGAAGATCGGTCATGGTCAGCCGCGCCCGGTGGATCTTGGCTTTCAGCAATGTCAGCAGCACGGGGCCGTTCCTTTCGTCGTCAATCCGGGCGCCGGCCCGCAGAGAAGAGAAATCGCGCCGCCCCGACCAGAATTCGCTGCGGCATATATGCTCTCTTTGAGCAGAATTAAAGACCCGCGATTGGCCAGCGCCGCGCGAACGCCCTAATCTCGCCGCCGGCGCCCGCGAGATTGGCGCCGCCCGATGAAAGAAACGATTGGACCCGATGCCGCCAGCAAGATTCGCCGCCGTCGCCCTCGCCCTTTTGCTCGCGTTCGCTGGACCAAGCGGCGATGCGGCGGAATCGCCGGCGGACCAGCGCTCGCACCAATTGCTGCTCGGCCTCGGCTTTTCCGCCCCTCACAACATGGAAGAACCGTTCCTCGACGCCGCCCGGACGCGCGCGGCGGGCTGGCGCTTCGAATCCAGGACCGAGGGGCGCATTGAAGACGCGGACGCCGTGCGGGCGGGGTTGCTCGACCCCGAAACCTTCATGCCGACGAAGAAGGCGGCGTATGCGGATCATGCGTCGGTCGCGGTCTTCTATTCCGGCGCGGAGAAATTTCCGGACTATTACGCAGATACGTATATCCTCGACTGGAAAGGCGACGCACGCGGCGTGATGCATCGCTGGAGCGGATCGGCGCAGGAGGTCAGGCGCAAGAACAGCGTCGCCTATACGTTGACGCGCGCGCAGGCCAGGGGCGCCGCCATGCGCTTCACGGCGATCGGCGAAGGATTCTCGGACATCAGGCTTTACCGCGCTCGCCATGCCGCGCTGCTGGAGCAGGGAGAAATCTGGAATCCCGCCTTCGTCGATTATGTCAGCCGCTATGACATTGTCCGGACGATGGATATTCAGTCGACGAACAACATACAGGTGCGTCGCTTCGACCAGATCGCGACGATGGATGAGCCCTGGGGACAGCGTGCGACGATGTCCTGGCCGGAGCCGCCGTTTTTCAGCGCGCCGTATGAGATCTTGTTCGAACTCGGGAAGAAGGCGGACGTCGCGATCTGGCTGACGGTTCCGCCGCAGCTCGGCGCGCCGATCAGTCCCGCCGACCCGTCGCTGCGGCGCAAGGACAGGCCCGGCCGGCTTGACTACGAAGCGTTCCGGGACGCGACGGCGGGGCATGCGAAAGAAACGCTCGCCAGCAAGGAATGGGAAGTTTTCGCCAAGGCGTTTGTCGATCGCTACCTTGCGTCGGGCTATCCGCAGACGCGGCCGCTTTATGTCGAGCTCGGCAATGAGATCTGGAACCGCGCGCCGGGCTTTGCGGTGTCTTCCTATTACGCCATCGGAATCGCGCGCGGGCTCAATCCGAAATGGAAGATCGGCCATGGCTATGGCGCGCTGTCGGCGCGGCTCGCGGTCGCGCTGGAGAAGGAATTCGCCGCGCGGCGGGTCAGCCCGAACATTGTCTATGTCATCGGCAGCCACGTTGCCAATCAGTGGCGGACCCGGGAGGCGCTGGAGGGTTTTGGCGCCTATGCGCAAACGCTCGGCGCCGATCCGAAGACGCTGCTGGCGAAAACCGGCGTCGCGGTGACGAATTATTACGGGCAGTTCAACGCCATCGGCGCCGCGCTGTTCGGATCGGACCAGCCGGCTGTCTACGCGCCCTTGTGGATCGAGGCGATCCGCAAGGACCCGGCGACGCTCGAAAAGCGGCTGACGACTTTGTTGAAGGACGGCCCCGCCGCAACCAAGCTGAGCGGGCCGTGGGTTGTCGCGCAATGGAAGGAACACCGGAAATTCGCGGAAGGCGCCGGCAGCCGCCTCCTCGGCGCCTATGAAGGCGGCAGCCATCTGGTGCCGCCGAAGGAATTGACGACCTCGAAGGAATTCCTCGGCTGGTGGATGTCTTATCATTGGGGCGAGACCGGCGCAGACATCGGGAGGACGATCAATCGGCGGCTGATCGACGCCTTTCCAGGGGCTGTCATCGCCAATTACGAAAGCATCGGCGCGATCAAGCCGGAATCGCCATGGCTCGACGGCCATTACGCAAAACCGACGCCGGTGATGGACATGTGGGACGAGTTCGCCCGCGCCCCCGGCGCGCGTCCCTGAGAACCGACAAGCGGCTGGATTCAATGCGCTTTCACGAATTTGCCGGAATGCCGCGGAACTTGTAGACTGCCCGCGGTTCGCAAGGGGGTCCCAATGGCGACGAACAAGACACGCGCGCTATCGCTCGCCGCGCTCGCCGTTCTGGCGATGTCGGCGCCGTTCGGCGCGCGCGCCCAGTCGAACGAGAACGGGTACGGGCCGGATCCCGACGGCGACACCAATCCCGCGACGCGCACGCGCGCCGTCGCCAATGTCGGCGCGACGGACGTCAAGCTCAATCCGCGATTCACGATCATGACCTTCGAACCGCCGCCGGGCGTTCACGGCGGAAAGATCCGCGATCAGTATGCGGAGAAAACCGGCGTCGCGTTCGGCAAGGGCCTCAGATGGCAGATTTGCGACGACCAGCGCTATTTCCAGTATGACAGCCTGTGCACCTATATCCGCCCGCCTTCGGGCTTGTTCGCCGCCTATTATCGCGACGACCGCAAGTCGCCGCTGAAAATCACCTTCGAGAAACCCGTCTGCGCGGTGATGATGTCGATCTATCCGCCGGGCGGCCGCGAAGGCGAGAAGTTCAAGGCGACGCTGAAGGCGATGACCGCCAAAGACGACAACGCCGGCGAGGCGACGGTCACTTTCGCCTGGACGCAGGATACTTTTCGCTGGCGCGTAATGGCGGGCGGGTTCTTTCTGAAGGAACCGGCATCCAGCCTCGGCGTCACGATTGCGCGCGCCGAGAACCCCGGCGACGTCGTGCAGTTCCTGATCGACGATCTCGCTTATATCGAAACCGGCTGCGCGGAAGTGCTCGAGGAGATCAAGGACGTTGCGGGGTTTGAAGTCTCCGAGGACGGTTCGCTGGTGACCCGGTCGGCGCAGTAAGCGCGGCGGTCGTTCGATTGCGCTTTGTCCACGCCCGAGCTGGCGCCCGGGGATCGACGGGCGGCGGCCGCGCAGGCTAATTCTCGTCCTGACCGATCGGAGCCGTTCGTGGCCGACATCTTCCTCTCATACAATCGCGAAGATCAAGATCGCGCGCGGCTGTTCGCGGAGGCGTTCGCCGCAGCGGGGCTGGACGTCTGGTGGGATGTCGGGCTGCGCCCCGGCGAGGCCTATGACGAGGTGACCGAACAGGCGCTGCGCGCGGCCAAGGCCGTCGTCGTCCTGTGGTCGAAAAAATCGGTCGTCTCGCGCTGGGTCCGGGCGGAGGCGACCCTTGGGCATCGCAATGGAACATTGTTCCCTTGCATGATCGACGCCTGCGAGCGGCCGATCATGTTCGAACTGACGCAGACCGCCGACCTGACACAGTGGCGCGGCGACGCCCATGACGCAAAATGGACGGCGTTCCTTTCGGATCTGAGGCGCTTCATGGCGACGGGCGGCGGCGAGCCGGCGCCGACCGCGTCGATC
>JBGSNB010000570.1:0-2581 GCA_041739835.1 Parvularculaceae bacterium
GGTGCGTCGATGTCGGTCGACGGCGGCTCGATCGAAGTCGGCGCGGTCATCGGCGCCTCGATCCCGGCGCTTGGCGACTATGTGTTCCTCGATTCCTTCGGCCGCGATTATCGCGCCCCGCTCAATCCCGCGATCCTTCGCAGCCATGAGGGCGCACGCGACCTGTCGGCGACGCTCGGCGTCGACCGCGACAGCCGGGGGACCGCTTTTGCCGCGCTTGGCGGCGTCGCGCGACTGCGGTTTCAATCGGCTGACCTGACGCGACTTGACGCCGCGACGGCGCTGCGCGCGCGCTTCGATCCGGTCACGGATGAAAGCAGGCATCGCGAACGGCTCGCCTTCGCCTTTGACGGCGAGGCCGGCGGCTTGCGCTATCAGGCTTTCTCGGGCTTCGCCGCAAGCGAGGTCGACGGGCTCGCCGGTTACGCGCCGGTTCATCCGTCAATGGCGCGCGACGGCTTTGCCGACGCCTATTTCAGCCGTTCCTCCGAATCGCACGGATTTTCGCTGTCGCGCCGGCTCGGCGGCGGCGCCCGAGCCGACATCGTCGTCGCGCATTCAAATGGCGCGGAGGATTTGTCGGCGTTCGGCGATCCTGCTTCGGCCTTCGCCGGCGCCAATCCGTTTGACGCGCAACCGGCGATCGACAATTTCCGGCTCGGCCTCAGCCGCGCGCTCGGCGAGGGACTACTCCGGTATGAAATCGGCCTGCGCGCAGAGGATGGCGGCCCGTTCGGCGCCGAATTCGGCGGCGTCCTCGGCGGCGCCGATCGCAGCCTCACCTATTACCAGTCTGCGATTATCGATCTCGGCCTCGCCGCCGGCTGGCGCGTCAGCGGACGCGGATCCGTCGGTTCGACGACGACCGCCGCCGACGAGGCAGGGTTCCTTTCTGCGGTCGATGGTCTCGTGACGACGCATTTCGCTGCGACGCTTTACAGTTCGGGCGTCGCCGCAGACGGCGACCGGCTCAGCTTTTCTGCGATCCAGCCGCTGCGCGCCGAAAGCGGCCGCATCACGCTGACCTTGCCGGCCGAGTATGATCTTGCGACGCGCAGCCTCGTCTTCAGCAATCGCGAGATCGCACTCGGCGGCGCCTCGCGCGAAGTCGACTTCGAAGCGCGCTATGCGGCGCCGCTCGCCGGCGGAACCCTCGAAGCCGCGATTTTGCACCAGATGAACAGGCTCGGGCCGGATACCTCGGCGACCAGCGCGATCCTGCGCGTCCGTCTTGGCTTTTGATTAGACGCGGTCCGGGCCGATCCTGACGACCGCCTTGCCGAAGTTCTCGCCGTGGAAAAGGCCGATAAAGGCGTTCGGCGCCTCGTTGATGCCTGAATAAACCGACTCGCGGAACTTGATCTTGCCCTGCGCCAGCAGCGGCGCGACTTCGGCGGCGAATTGCGGCGCGAGGTGAAGATAGACCGAGACGATGAAGCCCTGCATCTTGGCGCTGCGCGCGATCAGGAAAGCAAGATTGGGCGGCCCCGGCTCCGGCTCGGCGTTGTTGTAGACGGAGATCATGCCGCACAGCGCGATGCGCGCGCCGAAGGCGATCGTGTTGAGCGCGGCCTCCAGATGCATGCCGCCGACATTTTCGAAATAGCAGTTGATCCCGTCCGGCGCCGCCGCCGCCAGCGCTTTGGTGAGGTCGCCGGCGTTCTTGTAGTCGCGATAATTGAGCGCGACATCGGCGCCGCCTTCCTTTAGCAGCCAGTCGCATTTTTCTGTCGAGCCCGCCGAAGCGATGACGCGCGCGCCCTTGATCTTGGCGAGCTGGCAGACCACCGAGCCGACCGCGCCGGCGGCGCCGGAGACAAAGACCGTGTCGCCGGGATTTGGCGCCAGGATTTGCGTCAGGCCGGCCCATGCGGTGAGCCCCGGCATGCCGAGGACGCCGAGATAGGCGGAGAGCGGCGCGATCTTCGGATCGACCTTCGTCAGGCCGTCGCCGTTCGAGATCCAGTATTCCTTCCAGCCGCCCTGAAAGGCGACGACATAATCGCCGCGTGCAAAGCCCGGATGATTCGATTCAATGACTTCGCTGACGGCGCCGCCCTCCAGCGGATCGGTCAGGGTGAAAGCTGGGATATAGCTCTTGATGTCCGGCCGCATGCGTCCGCGCATATAGGGGTCAACCGACATCCAGACCGTGCGCAATTGAATTTCGCCGACGCCGGGCGCACGCGTTTCTACAATGCGCGTTTCAAAATGCGCCTCCTTGGGGAGGCCCGCGGGGTAGGACTTCAGATAGATCGCCTTGCCGCTTTTCGCGCCCATGCCGTTTCTCCCTTTGTGGATGCTCGCGCGCAATTTACCGGGCGGGGGCCCCAAAGCAACGCTCCGCCGCAGAGCCGCCTTAATTGGCGACGATTCCGCCCAATTCTCGCCGCGAGCGCCCCTGATAAGGCGACGTGAAAGGACGGCGCGCAGGTCCGCCAGTGGCGTTTTCAGCAATTCCGGTCCCGCGGCGCAGGAGGGTAGAGACATGAAAATGATGCTGGTTGGAGTGGCGGCGTTGGGGCTTGCGGCGGCCGGGTGCCAGTCGACAGGCGAAGGCGCGCTTTACGGCGCGGCGCTT
>JBGSNB010000581.1:0-7716 GCA_041739835.1 Parvularculaceae bacterium
GCGATGGAAGAGGCGATGACGACCGCCGCCTGACATCTGCGCAGCCCCGAATATGCGCGCCTGCGCGCCGCCGCGAAGTCCGGCCGGGTCCGGCGCGTTGCGTCCAAGGCCGGGATCGCTATATATCCGCCAGCCTTTCGCCAGCCCGCCCGACCGGGGTGCGGCGTTCCATTTCCGTTCACGGCAATTCCCGCAAGGAGACGCGCCCGATGTTGATCTCGCCCGCTTATGCGCAGGCAGCCGCACCCGCCGCCGCCAACCCCTTGATCCAGCTGGCGCCGTTCATTCTCGTCTTTGTCTTCTTTTATTTCCTGATCATCCGGCCTCAGAATCAGGCGCGCAAAAAGCACCAGGAAATGATCGCCAATGTGCGCAAGGGCGACGTCGTCGTCACCTCGGGCGGCATGATCGGCAAGGTGACCAAGGTGCTTGAGGGCGACGAGATCATGGTCGAACTCGCCGACAATGTCGTGGTGAAGGTCATAAAGTCGACACTGTCCGATATCCGCACCAAGCCAACGCCTGCGGCCAACGACCAATAGATCAGAAAAGGCGGGAACGGCGTTTGCCGGCCCGGTATTGCCGATGCTTCAATTCAGACCATGGCAGCAGGCGCTGATCGCGCTGTCGGTTTTGCTTGCGGCCGTTCTCGCCGCGCCGAACTTCTTTTCAAAGGAAACGGTCGCGGCATGGCCGGGCTTTGCGCCGAAGAGCCGGATCGCGCTCGGCCTTGACCTGCAGGGCGGATCCTACCTGCTGCTCGGCGTCGACACCGAAAAGGTCATCGACGACCGGCTCACCAATCTGCGCCAGGAAGTGCAGCGCGTGATGCGCCCATCTGGCGCGCGCGCGCGCATCGCCTTGCAGTCGGCGCCGACGCTCGATCCCGCGAGCGATACGATTTCGTTCCGCGTGCGCGACGAAGCGTCGATCGAGGACGCCGCCAAGCGCGTGCGTGATATCACCCGGGCCGGCGCGCTCGTCGGCGCCGGCATTCGGCCGTATGAAGTGAATGTCGCGGGCCCGCGCATCGATATCGCGATGACGCCCGACGCCAAGCGCGCCTACGGCCAGGAAGCGCTCGCCGATTCGATCGAAGTCGTCCGTAGACGGATTGACCCCGCCGGCAACAAGGAAGTGCTGATCCAGCCGCAAGGCGCCGACCGCATCGTCGTTCAGGCGCCGGGCGACAATGACCCGGAAGCCCTGAAACAGATCATCAACCGCACGGGGCAATTGTCGTTTCACCGCGTTGACCCCTCGGCGTCGCCCGAAGACGCGCAGGCGGGTCTCCTGCCGCCCGGCCGCATCGTCGTGCCGATCGCCGAGGTCGAAGGCGGCGGCGCGCTGGTCCTCTGGGAAGAGGCGGAAGTCACCGGCGACATGGTCGAAACCGCCTCCGCCGGGATCAACCAGGACGGCGGCGGCTTCGAGATCAATTTTGCCTTCGACAGCCGCGGCGCGCGCCGCTTCGCCGACGACACGAAGGAGCATGTCGGCGAATTGTTCGCGATCGTGCTCGACAATGAGGTGATTTCCTATCCGCGCATCCAGACGCCGATCACCGCCGGGCAGGGGCGCATCACCGGAAATTTCGCGCCGGAAGAAGCGCAGCGCATCGCGACCTTGATCCGGTCCGGCGCCCTGCCGGCGCCGCTGACGACCCTCGATCAGCGCACCGTCGGCCCGGATCTCGGCGCCGATTCGATCAGAGCGGGCGGCTTTGCGTCGATCGTCGCTTTCGGTCTCGTCATTCTCTTCATGCTAATCACTTACGGCCGGTTCGGCGTTTACGCGAACATTGCGCTGATCGCCAATCTGGTCTTGATCTTCGGCGTACTTTCGCTGCTCGGCTCGACGCTGACCTTGCCCGGCATCGCCGGCATCGTGCTGACGATCGGCATGGCGGTCGATGCGAATGTGTTGATCTTCGAGCGCATCCGCGAAGAAATCGCCGCCGGCAAGTCGCCGATCAACGCGACGCAGATCGGTTTCGACAAGGCGCTTAGCGCCATCGCCGATTCCAACATCACGACGCTGCTGGCGGCGTGGATCATGCTGATTCTGGGCGCAGGGCCTGTGCGCGGCTTCGCCGTCACCCTTGCGGTCGGCGTCGTCACTTCGGTGTTTTCAGCGATCGTCATCACGCGCCTGCTCGCCGGAGCCTATCTCCTGTCGAAGCGGCCGAAGACGATCACGCTTTAGGGGCGAGAAATGAAACTTCTAAAGCTCATTCCCGATCAGACGAAGATACCGTTTACGAAATATCGCTGGCGCGCGCTGGCGATCACGACGGCGGCTTTCGTCGGGGCGCTGTTCGCGATCTTTGTTTCGCCCGGCCTCAATTTCGGCGTCGATTTCCGCGGCGGCATCACGATCGAGGTGAAGGATGCGACGCCGATCGACCTGCCGACCGTGCGTTCGGCGATCAGCGCGCTAAACATCGGCAATGCGAAGGTGCAGGAGTTCGGCGCCCCGAACCAGATCGTCGTGGCGCTGGAGGCGACGGTCGTCGAGGGTCAGACGGCGGACGTCAGCCAGCAGGTGACGGCGGGGCGCGTCAAGGAAGCGCTGACCGCAGCGCTCGGCGAGGACGTGACCTTCTCGCGCGAGGAAGTCGTCGGCCCGACCGTCTCCGGCGAACTGACGCAGCGCGGATTTCTCGCCGTCGGCCTCGCGACCTTAATGATGCTCGGCTATATCTGGTTCAGGTTCCAGCTGCAGTGGGGCGCGGGCGCGGTGCTTGGCGTCATCCATGACACCGTAATCACCATCGGCCTGATCGCGCTCTTTCAGTTCAGCTTCGATCTTAACGTCATCGCCGCCATCCTCACCGTCATCGGCTATTCGGTGAATGACACCGTCGTCGTCTATGACCGCATCCGCGAGAATTTGCGCAAATACAAGAAAATGCCGCTCGCGGAGCTGATCGATCTGTCGCTGAACGAGACCTTGACGCGGACCGTCGTCACCGGCGGCACCGCGATCCTGGCCCTCGCCGCGCTGGTCGCGTTCGGCGGCGACGTGTTGCGGGGCTTTTGCTTCGCGATCATGTTCGGGATCATCGTCGGCACTTACTCCTCGCTGTTTGTCGCGGCGCCTTTTCTGCTCCTGACGGGCGTGAAGCGAGACTGGGCGAAAGTGAAGGGCGCAGCGCCGGCCGAAGCGTGAGAACGGGCGAACGCCCGCGCATCATTCGGAGACGAGGATCACCTTCAGGGCGGTCTTGTCGCCGATCTGCATGAACCAGCCGCCGCCAAGGCCCTGTTCCAGCGCGACCTTGGCGCCGACCGCCGGGGTCTTCAGCTTCCTGTTGGGCCAGATCTGCTTCCAGACCTCGCCATTATCAAGCTTGATCATGAGTTCCTTATACGGACCGAGCCGCGCCGCCGCGACGGCGGCTTCATAAGTGTCCGGCCGCTCATAGCGCACCTTTCGGGGATCTTGCTTCGCGCGGGGATCGTCGCTCGAGAGGATAACATACCGGCGCTCGTTCTCCTGCGTCACTGCCTGCGGGGGCGCGGCGACCGTCCTCGACACCTGTTCGCGCGCCAGTGGCGGCGGCGCCAACGGCGCCTGTGCCGTTTGGTCGGCGGCGCCTGACGCGCGGGCCAAATCATCAAAACAGTGAAGTCTCTGCGAACTGTCATTAATCTCAGCACAGACAAAAAAGGCGTCCCTGAAATTATACTCCTCGGCGATCGCCGCAGTGGGGACGCCGAAGGCGATCAATGCAGCAACAAGTCCGCTTCGCGCCCGAGTATCCATACGCTTTTCTTCAGCCCCATATTTTCGGTCGGACTCACGATTGAAATCCGCCGCCCTGCGGCGCAGCCATTTGCTTTCGACACCATATAGGCGCGACACCTCAACGCTTTCTGCAAATATTTTTGAATTGGCGGAGGACGGCCGGAAACGAGCGATGCGAAAATAACACGGGCGATCGCGCTCTTGCAATTGGACTGCCTTGATCTCCTTAGCTGTGTTGACATTAACGGATGTCGCCATAAGCTTTGACCAACCGCAATGAATTGCGGATCCAAAAATGCTACAGAGGGCTATCTGGGGGCCGCCTGCGAAGTCGCTCGTGAAAGAGACAGACAGCAGGGGCTAAAATGTCAAAAAGAAACGCTGAGCCGCGTAAGCGCGCGGTATTGAAGCTCGCTTTTGCCGCGGGCGCATCCGCCGCCGCATTAATCGCCGCGGGCGGCGCCTATGCGCAGGAAGAAACGGATACGATCCCGACGGCGCAGCCGGCGGAAGAAGCGGATGACGAGTTCGGTCGAGACGAAGTCGTGGTCACCGGTTCGCGGATCCGACGAGACGCGTTTACCTCGACATCGCCATTGCAGGTCATCGATTCCGAGACAATCGCAGACCTTGGCCTCATAGATATCCAGGACGTACTTCAGAATACGACTGTTGCCCAGGGCGTACAGCTCGACCAGCAATTCAACTCCACATTCGTCTCAAACGCCGGTCCCGGCGGTTCGGCCATTTCGCTGCGCTCGCTCGGGGCGGATCGCACCTTGCTGTTGATCAACGGCAGGCGCGTTGCGCCGGGCGGCGTGGAAGGCGCGCCTTCGTTCCCCGATACCAGTCTCCTGCCGTCGTCCATTGTGCAGAATATCGAGATTCTTCTCGACGGGGCGTCGTCGATTTACGGCTCGGACGCGGTCGCCGGCGTCGTCAACGTCATCTTGCGGAAGGAGTTTGAGGGCCTTCAGCTTGACGCGTTTCGCACTGCGCCTTTTGAAAACAGCGCCGGCACGGAACAGCGCTACAGCGCGATGTTCGGGTCAACCTCCGATCGCGGTGGGTTTGTCGCCGCCGCAGAGTATGTGCATCAGGAAGATCAGCACCTGAATGATCGTGAGTGGGGACTCGCCGATGTGGTGGGCCCTGACACGTTTCTCCTGCCGAACGGCGGATCGCGCCAGCTTTACGGTCCGGTCGATTTTGCACCGACAAATGGCGTCCTGGTCAGGCAGTTTGGCGATGGGTTGGACACGCAGCAATTCGCGGCATTCCCTTTCGGCGCGGTATTGCTGCCGCGCCCTGGCACCGCAAACCCCGCCTTTGGCGTTTTCGAGAATTTTGAAGCGTGGACCGGCGACTTCGACCAACTTGGTGGACCAGGTCGCCTTCTGGCGCAGGAGGACCAGTATCTTCCGGAATTCCAGCGCTTCAATGCGTTCATCACCGGTCATTATGACCTGAGCGACTGGATCGAAGGCAGCGAAGTCTTCGCGGAATTCAGCCTTTCCAACCGGCAGACTTCATTCACCGGCGGCTATACGGCTTTTGATATTCAGGTGACGGCAGACAATCCTTTCAGCCCGTTCTCGCCGTTCGGACAAACTGCTCCCGTCACCTATCGCCCGTGGAATCCGATCCGCTCGGTCTCCGAGCAGGAATTGACCCAGTACCGTCTGATGACAGGCATAAGGGGCAATCTCGGATTCGTTCAGCTGCCGGAATGGGATTATGAAATCTACGCGGGCTATACGCGGTCGCAAGGTTTCTCTCGTCGGACCGGCGTTGACGAAGTCCGGTTTCTCCAGTCATTGACCTACAGCACCGACGCCCTTGGAAACATTATCTGCGCGCCTGTGCTGCCAAACCCGAGCGGCCCGCTTGCGTCGGTTGAATCGCTGCAGACATGCATCCCGTTCAATCCGTTCGATACCGGATTGATTTCGCTCGACGGATCGAAGCCGCAATTCACGAGTCAAAATGATCCGCGGCTTCAAGACTGGCTCATCGCCAATCGCGACATTACGACATTCGTCGATGAATCGATCATCGGCGGATACTGGACGGGCCCGTTGCTGAAGTTGCCGGCGGGCGACCTCTCGCTCGCTCTTGGCGGCGAGGCGCGCGAAACTTCGCTCGACACGCGTTCCAGCGATGTCGCTTCGCGCGGCCTGTTGTCCGGCTTTTTCCTCGATCGCCCTTCGAGCGGCGATGTGCATCTCTGGGAATTGTTTGGCGAGATTGCAATTCCGCTGTTGAAGGATCAGGTCCTCGCGAACAGTCTGGTTCTTGAAGGCTCAGGACGTTGGACGAATCACGAATTCTACGGTTCGAACTTCACCTATTCCGGCAAGATGAACTATATGCCGACCGACTTCCTGACGGTCCGGGCGACCGTCGGTTCGTCCTTCCGGGCGCCCGGCCTTCGCGAATTGTTCCTGGAGGGCCAGTCGGGCTTCCAGAACGTCACCGATCCTTGCGTCGTTCCTGGGCTTGCACAGATCGACACCAATATGGACGGCGTCACCGATACCTATGCGCCGGGCGCCGACGCTGATGGCGACGGCATCGGCGATCTCGATGGTCGTGATCTGATCGTTCTTGCAAACTGTTCGATCGAAGGGATCAATCCGTTCGCGCTTGGTCTCGGGATTACGCCTGGCACGCCAGAAGTGTTCCGGGCGGGCAATATCGGCCTTGATCCCGAAACCTCGTTCGCCTGGTCGGCCGGACTTGTCTTTGAGCAACCCTGGTTTGAGAGCTTCAAACTGAATTTGAGTGCGACCTATTGGGACATCAAGGTCAAGGATTCGGTGTTGACGCCGACGGCGCAATTCCTGGTGACGAGCTGCTACAACTCGGTCAACTTCCCCAACGATCCGTTCTGCACGCGGCGTGCGCGCAGCCCGATCGATTCATTCCTGAATGAAGTTGACGCCACGCCGTTCAATATCGCGCGCAATGATGTCGAAGGCTTCGACTTCAACATGTCCTTCGCGAAGGACGCGAGCATCGGCGGCGAGGAGTTCACCTTCAGCCTCGACACAGTGACGACGCTGTCGACGAAAATCTCGGATGAAACGATCCTGCCGGGCTCGCCGTCCGTTGAGGATATCGATGATGGCGAGATCGGGTTCCCGAAATGGCGGTCGACCGCCACCGCTCGGGCCGGCTGGGACAAGTTCACGCTGTTCTGGCAGGCGCGTCACATCGGCAAGCAGGTTGAGGAAGTGGCGGGTCGTCCGGCCAACTGCTTCAATATGGCGACCGCGGTCGACTTCCCCCGGTGCTATACTGTCCCGCATGTCGTCTATCACGATGCGTCGGTGTCCTACAGCGCCGACAATTTCGTCGTTCGCCTCGGCGTCAATAACGTCTTCGACAAGGCGCCGCCGCAAGTCGACGAAGATGTGCTGAACGGCACGCTCGACACTCTCTCAACGCCGATCGGCGTCGGCTATGACCGCGTCGGACGGAGGATGTTCATCAATCTGACCGGCCAATTCTAGGGTCGCAAAGATCGACAGCAAGAACGGCTCTCCGAAAGGGGAGCCGTTTTCTTTATTATGTCGAAAGGGCGTCAAATTGACCGACGTTATCGCGCGACAATTCAAATTATTCCTTCGGCTCCAGCAGTCGCGCCCTGACGCCGGCCTTGCCGTCGTCCATGCTGACTGTCCAGCCGCCGGCGAGACCTGGTTTGAGCACGACAGTCTCGCCTTGTTTCGGCGTGTATCGTACGCCCCGTCCGGCTTGCACCCAGATATCGCCGTTGGTCATGGCGATTCGGATTTCGCCAAGCGGATTGCGCCAAGCCCGATAGACAATGGCCTCGTACCGCTTGCGTTTGCGCTTGGCTTCGCTGGCGGCGTCGCTGCGCACAAAACTGAATCTGGGACCTTCGGCCGCGGCGGTTGGCGTCGCGCCGGCGACCGGCGCATTCGCAGGCGACGCTGGCGG